>NZ_JAUBQB010000200.1:0-1170 GCF_036701035.1 Microcoleus sp. Pol7_B2
ACAATTAATAATTAAATGGGGGCGAAAAATCAAAAACAAGGGTAATGCTTGTATCACAGTTTAAATGCGCGACAGCTGAAGCTTTATCTCCTTGAAACTTTTGTGATGTTTCGTCGGACGCTCTCTGCTTTCTCCAAATGTTTATGTCGGCTGTTGCTCCAGTTTCTCCTACTACTACGTCAACAATCTCTTTACCAGATGGCATGACTATTACCTGGTTCTTTTTAGTATGTCTCTTTTGTTTGCCAGAGTAATTTTTTTTCTGCTCTTCATTGTCCGTAGGTCTTTGTATGGACTGCTCGTAGCTATCTACCCCGCAACTCAACATCTTTCAAAATTTCCAGAACCCATGCCCGCTCGCCATCATTTTTTTTTACTTGTTCTAACACCGAAGCCGGCAATAAATCTCTTAAAATCTTTACCCAACGGTGAAAAATATAATTAGCGTGGAGTACCAATGCCAAATTGTACCCCAAGCATTTGAAAAGTAGGTAAGTTATGCAGGTACACGGTGGGTCAAAATAATTTGGTCTGCTATCGTTAGTTTAGGGGGACGACCGCTGCCCGGTTTAATGAGCCTAGTTTTCTGACTTTCTTGAGATGATTTTTGACGAGCGTACAAATTTTCTGCATGGGTAATTAGTTGTATTAATTGGTCGTAGTCTATACCCAACATTCTTTGAGTCTCGGATCGATGCTTTTCAATATATTCTCGGAGTTGGCTCATGTTTTTGGGGGTAAAATTTCATTATAATTTAAGAGCGCTCTATCAACCATTTCTTTTTGGGAGATATCTAAAGAAGTCCCGAACAATTTTTTTTCAATAATAAAGGAACCAATGGAGCCATATTTTAATTGAGTCAACAGGTAAAAAATGAGTAGAATTACTCATTGACAATAGTGCTTTTAGCTTAACTTGTGAGTAATGCTCCTGGATAATCTGGGGATTGAATGGCAGCTAAATCTTTTTGGTCAAAGAGTGACATTTGTATCGCCTCTTGTTCTACCAACTCTCGGATTTGTGGCGCTCTTAATGCTGTAATCCAATCTAAACCCTCTACCCCCTTTAATTCTTCTTCAATCCGTGCCGAAGTAAGTTGGGCTTGCTGAATAATCGAGTGCATATTGCGTCGCGAAAGGTTTCGAGCGCGTGATCGAGAATAAAGTGCA
>NZ_JAUBQB010000017.1:0-94255 GCF_036701035.1 Microcoleus sp. Pol7_B2
ATGCACGCTAACTTACTCTCCATTTTTGGAAACAATACCTAATTTACCAGGGTTTGAGCCTTAACTGAACCGTATTGATTTATAATATGCAAGCTACCGGGCCGTGGTTGAAACTCTCTAAAAAATGGCGTTTTTTCAAAATTCCAGTTTACAAATATGACAAACGTTCGCCTGAAATTCAAGACTTACTGCAGCGAGTTGAGCGAGAAACTCTGCCAGTAATTGTCGCAGGCGATTTTAATATGACAGACGAAACCCAAGATTATGACAGGGTGCAGAAAGTCATGCAAGATTCTTTCCGAAAATCTGGATTTGGGTTTGGTTTTACCTGGCCTCGCGGTTGGGAACTTAAATTCTTGGTAAAAATGTCGAATTGGAGATTAAATTATCCCGTTTTCCGGATTGATTATATTTGGTATTCCAAGCATTGGGGTGCTAAATCGAGTTCGGTTTTGGAGGCAACCGAGTCCGATCATTTGCCTGTAGGAGCAGAACTTATTTTATTGACAGCGGCTAGATAACGAGAATTAGTTTATACTAGAAAAATTAGCGGGGATTTGGAGGGTGCGGCGTTGAGCTTGAGAGATTTAGCGATTCAAGATGAGTACCGGAGCGATCGCTGCGATCTAATCCAAGAATTTTACATTCCTTGTTTGGAAAAAGCTACAGTCTACAAGCGAGCCGTTGGTTTTTTCTCCAGCACTTCGATGGCAGCCGCCGCCAAAGGACTGACAGCATTGATTCGAGTGGGGGGCAAGATGCAGCTCGTGGCTTCTCCACATTTGTCCCCAGAAGATGCGGAGGCGATCCTGCAAGGAATGCGACAAAAAGAAGAAGTTATTGTCAGTGCTGTTCTGCGAGAATTAGATAAAGAATTTGAGGGAATTGTTCGAGATCGCTGGGCTTGTTTGGCTTGGTTATTGAGTCAAAACATCCTCGAAATAAAACTAGCTGTTACTAAAGAGATTCGCCGCCAGGGAATTTATCACGAAAAATTAGGGATATTTGCCGATACCGAAAACAATATCGTTGCTTTCACGGGTTCTGCCAACGAAAGCTCAACTGCTTTAATTGATAATTTTGAATGCGTTGATGTCTTTTGTTCTTGGCATCCGGGAGTTAGAGAACGGGCCTTAACAAAAGCCGAAAATTTTCAGAAATTGTGGAAAAACGAGACGCCGAATGTGGAGGTAATGGAGTTTCCCGAAGCGGCGGCGCGATCGCTCTTGCGGCTGTGTCCCGATCGACCTCCCGCACTGGAACCCGGATTGCCATACAAACCTAAATTTTCGGTCTCTGAAGATAAGACAAATTACCAAGTGAACTCCTCAAAAAGAAATGATTTGTGGGGACATCAAACACTAGCCGTTCAAGCTTTCTTGCAGCATCGCTGCGGCATTCTGGAAATGGCAACAGGAACCGGAAAAACGCGCAC
Source organism: Microcoleus sp. Pol7_B2 (assembly GCF_036701035.1). Classification (NCBI taxonomy): domain Bacteria; kingdom Bacillati; phylum Cyanobacteriota; class Cyanophyceae; order Oscillatoriales; family Microcoleaceae; genus Microcoleus; species Microcoleus sp. Pol7_B2. Next base: position 1,436 of record NZ_JAUBQB010000017.1, read on the forward strand.
TGCTTTGAATATTTTGCAGGAATTAACTACAGCACAAGCGATTGAATCTGCCATAATTACTACAATTGGAACCGATTTACTCAACCAATGGGTTAAACAGTTGTACAGCGTGGCTAGCAATTTAAACCCCCAGTTTCGCGTCCTTCAGCATTATGGGGATTATTGCCAAAAAGATGAGTACGATCTAGACCCCAAAAATAGCGTGTTGGTAGTGTCGCGAAACGCACTGCGCAACGTGCTGCGATCGCTCAACAACCCCACCAGAAAACGGTTGCTCATAATTCACGATGAAGTTCACGGCTTGGGAAGTCCCGCCAATATTGAAGACTTAGACGGACTATCTGACGGGATTGCTTATCGACTGGGCCTCAGTGCAACTCCAGAGCGAGAATACGATCGCGAAGGAACAGAATTTATTGAAAAAAATGTCGGTGCTGTCATTTACCAGTTTACTTTAGAGGATGCGATTCGGAGCGGAGTTTTATGTGAATTTGATTACTATCCAATTGAGTATGAATTATCGGAAGAAGACCGACAGCGCATCAAGAATGTCTACAGCAGAAAAGCAGCTCGAAAATCAGAAGGTAAACCCATGTCTAATGAGGAGTTTTGGACGGCTTTAGCAAGAGTTTATAAAACTTCTCGCTCCAAAGTGCCTTATTTTGAAAGGTTTCTCTTGGATCGTCCAGAAATTTTAGACAGATGTATTGTGTTTGTAGAAGACCGCCAATACGGCGAATTAGTCTTGTCTCACATTCACCGTTACCGATACGATTATCATACCTATTATGCAGAAGATGACACTAAAAACTTGGTTGATTTCGCTCAAGGTAAAATTTCTTGTTTAGTAACCTGCCATCGCATTTCTCAAGGAATTGATATTCAGTCTCTCCGTTCAGTGGTTTTATTTTCATCAGCGCGGTCTAAATTAGAAACAGTTCAGAGAATGGGGCGCTGTTTGCGGCGCGATCCAACTAACCCCAATAAACGAGCTGTAGTTGTTGACTTTGTTCGAGTTCAGGATGAAAATACAGAGGAGTTAAATACTGATCAATTGCGCAAACAGTGGCTAACCAGTTTATCTAAAATTAGAGCCGAGGCTGATTAACGATGGCAATAGACAAAAAAATTTACGAGGCCGTTTATGAAGCGGTTAACAACCACAATCAACCGCCAAAAGTGGCTGAGAGAATGATGCTATGGCTGGCGCATCTATCAGAAGGAAGTGCTACTTTGTCAAATCCAGATGACATTAAAGCTTGCATGGCAACAATATTAGATGCCATTAAAGTAGACGGCGGTCAAGATGAAGAGGAGGAATTAGAATGAGCCGACAATTTACGCTTTTAGGATGGTCGGCTTCTGGTTTAAGATGCCCCGACCATGAGGTGAATCTTTGCCTTCCTGACAATCATCTTTTACCCTATCCAGTAACATTAGTGCAGATGCCTAACGGTACTGGTAAAACAACTACATTAACGATGCTGCGTGCTGCACTATCCGGCTCTGCAAAAGAGTGGAATACCGAAAAAATCCGCGAACTTCGACGCAGCGGCGAATCGGCAAAATCCGGTCAGTTTGTTGTCAAAATAGCTGTGAATAACAACCCGCTGACGTTTGAGCTGAATCTCAATTTCGATCGCGGTAAAGTTGAATACAGAACCAGCTACGGAACTGGAATTAGGGAGGGGTTTTTTCCGCCTCCAATGCTGATGAAATTTCTCAATCCAGAATTTGTTAACCTGTTTGTTTTTGACGGCGAACTAGCTAGTAATTTACTAGATTCCAAACAGACACGAGCTCGCAGTGCAATTGATTCTCTCTTTCAACTATCTTTGTTGGAGCAAGTGGCTAAGGCGTTTCATGAAAATTGGGAAAAACACGCGGAATCGGCTACAGCTAAATCTACTCAAGGTTTGAGTCGCCGCCGAAATAGATTAAAAGGATTGCAAGAAAAGCGAAAAAGAATTAAGCTCGAAAAAGAAAAACTTCAGCTTCACAAATCGCGACTTAACTTAGAAATACAGTCAGCAGAAACAGACTATGAAACCGCCTTCAGCAAGGATAAAAATATCGGCTCTCAGTTGCAAAAAATCAAAGTAGATTTAGAGAATAAAGAGAAAATTATTGCTATAGAGGTTGCAAAGGCGATCGATAAAATGCGAAGCCCCGAAAGACTGCTTCCTAAGTTTGGAGAAGCCCTCAAGGACTTAAAAGCGAATTTAGATCGGCTGAAATTACCAACTTCGACTTCAAAAGAGTTTTTTGAGGAGTTAGCGCAAGCTGAAGAATGCGTGTGCGGTCGCAGAATGAATGAGGTGACTCGCTCTGCGGTGCGCGATCGCGCTAAAAACTATCTAGCCGACGATGAAGTCGGGGTTTTAAATAGCATTAAATCAGATATTGCCATTCATTGCAGCGACGAACCCGAAGTTCCATATCAAGAACTTCAGGAACAGTTAGCAAACTTAGGAAATCAAATTGCCGATCGAGACTACCTCAAAACAAGAATGAGCGCGATCGAACAAACACGTTTTGCACAAGGCGACTCGGAACTAGAGGAGAAAAAGCAATATCTCGAAAATCTCAAAGAAGAACTTCGCAGTTGTACGGAACGTTTGAAAGAAATTGAGCGATCGCCCCACACCAAACCTAGCGAAGATACAGACTCCCTCAAAGAATTAGATAAACTCATTGAAAAAGCAGAATATGAAGTCGCTGAAGCCACCGAAACCTTAAACCTCAAATCCAAAACAGAAATTGCTAGGCGCATTCTTGCCGAAGCGCGTCTGCAAGCAAGAGAATACCTGCGAAAGTTGATTCTTGAAGAAACCAACCAGCGCATCGCGCAACTGCTATCGAGAGATCCAGTTTTTTTAGAAGACATTCAAGACTCACTGCAACTGCGGGGACAAGGCGGTGCGAGTGTCGGTCAAACCTTATCTGTTAGCTATGCTTTTCTAGCGACTCTTTTTAACCGCAGCGAGCACCAATTGCCCTTTATTGTTGATAGTCCGGCCGGTGCCCTCGATCTCAAAGTCCGTCCCGAAGTAGCGGGCCTCATTCCCTCTTTGTCCGCTCAGTTTGTCGCCTTTACTATCTCCAGCGAACGCCAAAGTTTTGTTAATGTTTTGCATCGGGAGGCCAACCAGCCAGTGCAGTATCTCACTATTTTTCGGAAAACCTCTAGAATGAATGCGCTTTTGCAGAATGTACCGCGCGATCGCATCAAAGAAACTGTTGATGGAGTCATGGTGAACGGAAATGACTTTTTTGAACGGTTCGATCTCGATGAGGAGTTGTAAACATGGACTTTCAATTGCGTAAAGATGCTCGCAGGTGGTTTAAGGATATATCCACCCATTATCCAATTTTGTTTGACTTCTACTATCTTTGTTTGATGGCCGGTTTCGCTTCGGGACGCAGAAATACTCAAATGACTTCTGAAGAAGTAGATTCTTTAGTAGAAAACTTTCCGGGTGACTTCCGCGATCGCGGGCGGCGGTTAGTCGGACTTTTAATTCATGCCGATCTAGCTTATTTAGGAATAGATTTAGATGAGCGAGATGCTGTTTACCGCCGAGTCGCAGAGTTAGTCGATCCTAACTCGCCTTCCGATTTGTCTAATGAAGGCATTAAGATAATGAATCAATACGCTCACGGCGGTTTTGATGTTCTGTGCGAAAATTTTAGCGATCGCCCCACATCAATTGAAACATTCGTTAGAAAATACGCTCGCTGCCTCAGCGATTTACAAACCGCAGATGCAGGGCGATCGTGAAAAAACATCTGCCTGCATCGTGGCACGGGCGTCCCGCCTGTAGTTCCGAAGCGGTGACCAAATCAAGTCAGCACCGGCGGCAATCCTACCTCTTGCGGCTGCACAAATCGGCCGTTAAAACTAATAGCTTTATCCTCAAAAGTCCTCGCTTCCGCCACCGCTTGCCGCAAATGAGCTCGCTCCATATCGTCCTGAATTCCCCCCACCAAATATACAATTAACTTCGTCGCTAAATCTTTTCCAGAAACTAGCATTCGCTTTTTGTTCGGATCGTACAAAATCCCGTACCAGGCAGACTCAGGATTGTCCATGTGGCTAAATCCTTCATCGACATCGAATCTGCGGAGTTTGTCGAAAATAGATTTCAGGGAAAGTTTCTTCCTAAATACTAGAATTCCCAAAGCATTAGCTAAAGCAATTTGACCGACTGGACGGAACAAAATATTTCCCTCGCCCGGTGGCTTTTCAAAACTAAATCGGCGCAATTCTGCAGTTTCTTCGCCGCTTTCAATTCTTTGATAGCTGGGCAAAGTTGCTAAATGATCGAACAATTTTTTAAACTCTTCAATGCCCTCTTTTAGTTCTTCATCTTCGGGACGCATGGGAATTAAACCTTTTCGTTCCGGCTTCCAATGAGGGAATTTGTATTCTAAATACCGTTCGGACATATCTTGCAGCGCTTGCAATGTGGTTAAGACAGTTGATTTTGCTGCGACTGTGGCGCTGTCCCAATTGACGCGGGGGTTTCTGTCATCTTGTTCTTTTAATAAGGGATGGGTGACGGCAATTTTTCGGGCTGCGATCGCAAATCCGTTATCCTCGTTCAATAATGCTAGCTGTCCCTGACTCAGCGTTACCGCCATTAGGTTAACGTGCACAAAGATCGATCGCACGCGCCGTTGTGCTTGCTGTCGCGTTTCCCCCGCTACCGCCGCCGGGATAAACTCAATTCCGATTTTTTCGTGAGCTAATTTATACACTGTTTCGGGGTCGATTTGATACTCTTCTGCTAAATCTTCCAGAGTAATTGCAGCGCCGACAGGTTTTTTATTTTTGTTGTATCTTTGCAGGATTCCGGTTTTAATTAAACTCATTAAACCTTGAACTCCCATCAGCCGATGCTGGCCGTCTAAGGCAAAAATTGAGACTTCTTTAGAAACATTCAAAAGCCCTAAGTTCTCGTTTTTATCAAAGGATGTAAATTCAGTTGCGGATTTGGTTGCTACGCCATTTTTATCCCATTCCTCGGCTAGAGGATTATCTACCCACGGGGGACTGACGACTACTAAAACTGCGGGGAATTTGTGCGATTTTCGGGCGGCTAAGTATTGAGTGAGGGTGGCTTGGCGCGACCAATCTAAGGGACGCTGGATAATTTCGTCAATGGTTTCGTCGTCGCGGACGATGTTGTTGGTTTGGAGGTCGAATTTTTGGCGGAAAAGTGGCATTTGGGAGGCGAAACGGACGCGAGAGTCTAACCATTCTAGGGTGACTGAACCGATGTATGCTTCGCTGTTTCCCATCTGGGTTTTTTGGACGAAAATGCGATCGTCCTTTCCTAAATAATTATCTAATAAAAGTGCGATTTCCTGTCTGTCGCTATTTTCTTTTTCTAAAATTTTGCTAGCGAGGTCATCCGCTGGGTTGGTAGTCATTGGCGGTTTTTATATAAGTATGCTATTTTTTTTAAAATATCATCGGTTAAATTCTCTGTCAAGTATTGTTTTTTAAAAAGTTTTGTGAAATACTTGAGTTGTCGGGGAACTGTGTCCAGACTTATTACCATATTTATTGCACGATGTCAAGGATTTATTTATTTAAACCGCAGATGAACGCAGATAGACGCAGATAAGAGTTATTCATCTGCAGAAAGTTGGCGTGTATCTGCGGTTTCACAAAAAAATATGTCTATTCCTTCTTTTGAATACATTTTGCCGGTCATCCGGGGAATTCAAGCGGGCCGCGAATATTACGTGTCGATGTGTCCGGTGCGTTTTTTGCCGAAATTGTTTCCCTTTGAATCTGAAGAGTTGCCGCCGTCTATGCGGGCGAAACGCGCGCTTAACAAAGCTAGGATTCCCGAAATTGCTGATTATTTTGTTAAGAATCCTACAAATTATACTTGTGGGGCTATTGCTGCTTCGATTGATGCGGATATTACTTTTGAAGCAGTGGGAAATGAGGCGGAGGAAAGGAAAATCGGTCGCTTGCGGGTGCCGATGGATGCTAAGTTTACTATTAATGACGGACAGCATCGGCGCGCGGCTTTTGAGATGGCTTTGAGGGAAAATCCGCAGTTGGGATATGAGACGGTGGCGCTGATTTTGTTTCTCGATATTGGGTTGGAAAAATCGCAGCAGATGTTTGCTGATTTGAATAATTTTCAGGTTCCTTTGGAGGCGTCGCTAAGTGTACTTTACAACCACCGGGACGATCGCGCTTTTGTGGTGAAGGCTGTTGTTAAGCAGGTTGAGGTTTTCCGGTGTTTGACTGAGATGGAGAGGGGGAGTTTGAACGGGCGATCGCACAAATTGTTTGCGCTGAGTGCGATCGATCGTGCTATTATGGCTTTGCTATCTAATATTCACGGCAGCGAACAGGCAAAACCCTCTGGTTCTCGCACCAAAAAAGAACAGAAAGAGGAAGAACTCGCTCAAAAAATACAACTGGCGGTTAGTTATTGGAATGCAGTTAGCAATTTTATTCCTGATTGGCAATTAGTTCTGCACAAGCAAGTGGCGGCGGGGGAAATGCGCCGGGATTGCGTGCACTGTCACAGTGTTGTGCTTGAGAGTTTGGGGGAAGTTGGGGCGGCTTTGCGATCGGTTTTTCCTGAGAGTTGGGAGGAACGTTTGAGCCTTTTGCAGCAGGTTGATTGGTCGATTTCTAATCCTGATTGGGAGGGTGGGATTTTGTTGAAAGGGGGGATTTCTAAGTCGAGGGCGAGTGTTAGTTGGATGACTGATTATTTGAAAAAGCGGTTGGGTTTGGGAACAGCAGATGCAGCCCAGCAGCGCCCAAATGCCACCAAAAACTAGGCTAATTAAAATAGCGTCTGAATGGTTCTGCAAGAATGCCCAATATTTGGTCTAGCTGAGTAATAAAATATTCAGTCAAATCAATTTTTAACAACTGATTTTCTAGAATTAGGAATTTCCAGTTTGTACCAGTTGAAACTGCTCCATAAATTGCGGATTGTTCTTGTCCTTTGCGGGCCTTAAATATTTGAGCTGCTGCCATCTGAGCCGCACACTGTCCCAACCCTATTCTAATATCGTTGTCTTTTGCTTCCACCAATGTCAAGACTGGGGCTGTAACTAATGATTGATTGCTCGATGCGCTGAGGAGAAAGTCACAAGCCCCGGTTAATCCTTTGCTCTCTTCTACGTTAAATGTGTTGCCGGAAAAATAGCCGATTTTGTTGTTGAAAGTGCGCCGTATTTCGAGTAAAATGGGAGTGATGATTAATTCCGAGCGAGCTTTTTCTGTGCTGATACTTGAGGCTAAGTCTAAGGTTTCGTCTAGGGTTTGTGTGAGGCGTTCTGAAGGTGCGATCGGGGTGATTTGGCTGAATAAGTGGGGAATGTCTTCAACGGTTAGATCCAGGGTTGAGACGGCTTGGTCGATGCTTTTGAAGTCGCTGTAGGACATATTTGATTTGGGGTGGGAGATATGATTTTTTTAACCGCAGATGCACGCGGATGAACGCGGATAGTGATATCATTATCACCAGTTTAGGCTAGAAAATTACTTTTAAGTCTGATGACACTGCTTAAATTGTCTAGTTTCTGCGTTATGGTTGTGCCTTGCGGCGCTTAACTTTTTGTTGAAAAGAGTGTAAAATTTTAGGTCGGATTGTATTTAATCATAGCGGGAGGAGGAAATGACTACAGGAGAAGAGTCCGAAAATAAGAATTTAGCATACTATCGACAACGTTTTGCCGCTCTTAATGTAAGTAATACACGCCAACGTGGTAAAGCTAATCATAAGCCAATATTACTATTATCAATCATCGATCTAATTGCTCAAGGAATAATTAGAGATAATCAAATTTATGTTTCAGACGACTTGATTAAAACATTTAACAAATATTGGGATATCTTAGGTTCTGAATCTCACAATCGTGGTTTGTACTATCCATTTTGGCATTTGGAAGGCGATGGTTTCTGGCATAAAACATTAAAATCTGGATTTAATGGTTCAAAGCCTAAAACAACTAACAAGCTAAGAGAAGCTGTAGAATACGCTAGTTGGGATAATGAATTATTCGATTTACTTCAAGACCAAAATTCTAGATCGGAATTAATAGATACACTGATTGCGACATGGTTTTCATTAAAGATGGACGATCTTGGAGATATTTTGCAAGTTAATCAAGACTTTGAAAAAGTTAGTGAGACAGAAAGAGAACTATCAGAATCAGCCGGATTTTCGGACGGACAACCAAAATTTTATTTAACCAAATCTGCTGTTAGAAATGCTTTTTTCAGGAAAGCAGTAGTACATACCTATGATTACAAGTGTGCATTTTGTCGATTGAAAGTCATGAGAAATATAACTCAAAATATTGTAGATGGCTCACACATTAAGCCGTTTTCAAAGTTTTATGATAATCAAATTAATAATGGGATATCATTGTGTAAAAATCATCATTGGGCTTTTGACCAGGGTTGGTTTGCTATAGATGATAATTACAGAATTATCGTCGCTGATGACTTAGAAGAGGAATCCCCCAATGCCAGATGTATGAAAGATTTTCATAGTGAAACTATTCTCCTGCCGGCTTCAGACCAAGATTTACCAAGACTTGAATCGCTAGAATGGCATCGGCTGAATGTATTTAGAGCTTAATTAAGTAACTGAGGTTAAAGACATGACAGAAACAATGAAAATACCACTCTTTCCCCCCCGTAGTGTTAGTGAGTTAGTGGCAGAAATCGAAAAATTAAGTAAAGAAATTAAAGAGTTATATTGTTTAGATGATATACCTTGGGTTTTAGGATATTCCGGCGGAAAAGACAGCACTGCGGTAGTGCAGCTTATCTGGTATGCAATAGCAGAATTACCACCTGAAAAAAGGACGAAAAAAATTTATGTAATTACCACAGATACACTGGTAGAGAACCCGATAGTTTCTACTTGGGTACGTCAGTCATTAAAACAGATGAAGTCTGCGGCTATAAAGCAGCAGCTCCCAATAGAGCCTCATATGCTTTATCCAGATGTCAAAGATACTTTCTGGGTAAACTTGATGGGAAAAGGCTACCCAGCACCCAGACATGGATTTCGCTGGTGTACTGAACGCCTGAAAATCCTTCCTTCTAATCGGTTTGTTCGTGATATGGTGAGAATCAATGGAGAAGTGATTCTGATATTGGGTACTCGCAAAGCTGAAAGCATTAAACGCGCTGTTTCAATGGAGAAACATGAAATAGGTCGCATGAGTGACCGTCTAAATGATAAATCTAGTTCCATTAAATCTATGCTTTATCAGAGTCCTAGTCTGCCTAATTCCCTAATTTATAGTCCGATAGAAGATTGGCGAACTGATGAAGTTTGGATTTATCTGAATCAGTGGCCTAATCCTTGGGAAAATAGCAATAAAGATTTATTTACCATGTATCGAGGCGCAACAGCAGACAATGAATGTCCTTTAGTTGTCGATACGTCTACACCTAGCTGCGGCAGTTCTCGCTTTGGCTGCTGGGTTTGCACAATGGTAAGCCAAGACAAATCTATGGAGGCAATGATTCAAAACGATGAGGAAAAAGAATGGATGCAGCCTCTCCTCGATATTCGCAACGAATTAGACATAAAAGACGATCGCCCAAAAAGAGACTTCCGACGCATCTACGGTAGAGTAGAACTGTTTGAACGCAACATGGGCGACGACACAACCTCCGTCGAACCCATCCCAGGGCCCTACACCAAATTCTGGCGAGAACACTGGCTGAGACGAGTCTTGGAAGCACAAACCCAAATCCGCAAAACCGCCCCCCTAGAAATGCGCGACATCACCTTAATTACCCCAGAAGAACTGAGCGAAATCCGCCGCATTTGGCTGGAAGAAAAGCACGAATTCGACGATTCTTTACCCCGGATTTACGAAGAAGTCACGGGCGAACCTTTTGAAGATTCCCGTCCCGCCGCCGAAAGAAAACTCCTCGGTAGCGATGAATGGACTGCGATCGAAGAGATTTGCAGCGAGGATAAAATGCACCTCGAATTGATGGCAAAACTCCTGGATACAGAACGCCAATACTACACGAAACCCCGCCGTACAGGCATTTACGCCGATTTGGACAAATGCTTTGAAACCAGTTCGCGATCGAAGGAAGAAGCGATTGGCAACGCCCACTATCAACGCAATTTAAAAAAAGCGGTGGAAGATATTAAAGCAAATCCGACCGAAAACATTCAGCAATTCAAAGATGCGATAACCCAAACCAACAGTTCCGCCAAAAACGATACCGTTGATATTGCCAAACTTAAAGAAGAACTCGAAAGCAACAGCAATCAAAGCAGACAGCTATCTTGGGCAGACATCAAATATTCTACTCCCGATGTAGGAGAGAAAAATAGCCAAGATTAAATCCGTTAAATCAAAATTTCCCCTGCGTAAGGTGCGTCAGCTATCATTATTCTCGACATAATGGATAGCCCAATCGCTGACGTACCTACCAAAAAAATAAGCAACCACCGACAACATCTACAATGCAATTCCTCGAACTCGTCCTCAAAAACTTCGGCCCCTATGCAGGGACTCAAACCATCAATCTCCGCCCCGAAAAAGACGGAAATCCCTGCCCAGTTATCCTATTTGGCGGCATGAATGGCGGTGGCAAAACCACCCTCATGGACGCCATTCGCCTCGCCCTCTACGGTGGCCGAGCCCAATGTTCCACCAGAGGCAATTTAAGCTACAGCGACTTTCTCAATCAATGCGTCAACCGCCACACTCCCCCATTAGAAGATACCCGCGTCGAACTAACATTTGAACAAGTCCAAGATGACAAATTAGCTCAATTCAAAATAGTTAGATACTGGAAAAAACCAGATATCAAAGATAACTTAAGCATTCTCATATACAGCAAAATTGTCAGCGATTGGTGGTCAGACAAAGCAATTACTAACACCTGGGACGAATACATCGAAACCCTTTTGCCCGTCGGAATATCCAACCTATTTTTGTTTGACGGCGAACAAGTAAAAGAACTCGCCGAACTCGAAACACCGCCAGAGTTTGTCGTCGGAGCAATTAAATCTCTTTTAGGTTTAGAATTAGCAGAACGCCTCGCCGTCGATTTAGAAATATTAGCCGGCCGCAAGCGGAAAGAAATTGCTGGCAAAAAAGACTTGGCTGCTTTAGAGAAAATCGAACAAACTTTTAAGAAAATTAGTGAGGAAATAGACTCAGCTAAGCAAGAACAAGCCAGCTTTAAAAACGAGTTAGATAAAGCTCAAAAAAATCAGCAACAAGCATCAGAAAAGTTTATTTATGAAGGTGGAAAAATTGCCGCTGATCGCAGTCAGCTAGACAGCAAGCTAAATGACTACAGAAATAAGGCAGAAAAAACCCGTCAAGCCATGATGGAATTGGCGTCAAATACGCTACCACTCGCCCTAATTTCCCCCTTGCTAAGTGAAGCAAAAATTCAAGCAGAAACAGAAGCCAGCCAGCAGCAAGCAAAAATTGCCCAAAATGTCATCAAACAAAGAAGCGATCGCCTTCTCAACTATATCGCGGAAATCTCGTTAAATCCCCAACAGCTAGATAAAATTCAAGACTTCATCCGCCAAGAAAACCAAGAACTCGAACAGCAAGCCGCAACAGACGTTCCGCCCTGGATGAACGCCGACAACAACAGCATCCAGCAACTAGAAAACCTTCTTAGCTACCAAATCAAAGCCCAGCAAATTCTAGCCCGCGACCAAATAGAAGAAATCAAAAACATTGAATCCGAAATCGACTTCACCGACAGAGAACTCGCAGCCGCCGCTTCCCCCGAAGCCTACGAAAAACTAGAAGAAGAAGTCAGGAAAGCCCAAAAAGCAGTCGCTATCGCAGCCGCAGCCTGTGAATCAGCCAACCGCCGCGTCGATGAATTAGAGAGAGAATTAGCCAAAAACCAAAAAGAACTAGAAAGCTACAGCAGCGAATTCATCACCATCAGAAACAGCCAACACGTCATCGCCTCCATCGCCAAAGCCCAAGCCACCCTGAAACTCTTTAAAGAAAAACTCACTCTCAAAAAACTCAACAAACTCGAAATAGAAATTACCGACTGTTTCCGCTACCTGTTGCACAAAACCGACCTCGTGCACAGAGTTGCGATCGACACTCAAACATTTAGCCTCTCCATTTACGATCCAGAAGGCAAACCGGTACCCAAACACCGACTTTCAGCCGGGGAAAAACAATTGCTGGCGATCGCCTTTTTGTGGGGATTAGCCCGAGTATCCGGGAGACAATTGCCAGTGGCGATCGACACTCCCTTGGGCCGCCTCGACTCCTCCCACAGAAACAACCTAGTCGAACGCTATTTCCCCTCGGCCAGCCACCAAGTCATCCTGCTTTCTACCGACACCGAAATTAGAAAAGTAGAATACGAAAAACTCCAAGAATTAGAGGCGATCGCCCACAGCTACCTCCTCAAATACGACTCCGCCAAACACCAAACCACCGTCGAAAAAGGTTACTTCTGGGAATGAACCGCAGATGAGGGCAGATGAACACGGATGAACGCAGATTGGATTGGATGGCATGGGAATTTTTGGTATAGTTTTGGATGTGGGAGGTTTTTAACCGCAGATGAGGGCAGATGAACACGGATGAACGCAGATTGGAATTGAATGGGATTACGGAAAAAATTATTGGTTGTGCTTTTAAGGTAGGAAATACTTTAGGTTGTGGATTTTTGGAGCAAGTTTATCAGAATTCTTTGGTTTATGAACTTCGCAAAACAGGAATGCTGGTTGAACCTCAGTTTGTCATTTATGTCCATTATGAAGATATAATCGTTGGGAAATTCGTACCAGATGTGTTGGTGGAAAGATCCGTGCTTGTAGAACTCAAAGCTATCAAATCACTGGGGGAAAGAGAAATGGCACAGTGTCTAAATGTCATAAAAGCTACAAAACTAACCGTCTGCTTGCTCATCAACTTCGGCAACCCTAAAGTTGCAATTCAACGAATAGTCAATAATTTCTAAACCGCAGATACAATCTCATGATATTATCTGCGTTCATCCGTGTTCATCTGCCCTCATCGGCGGTAACAAAATTATCAACCTATGGAACCACCAGTCGATCGCATCCGCCTATCCCAAACAGGCAAAGACCAACTATCAAAACTGAAACGATCGACCAAAATCGATCAGTGGAATATTCTATGCAGGTGGGGATTTTGCCGATCGCTCGCCGAACCCAGCATCCCATCCCCAGTACCAATTCCCAGCGACAGCAACGTCGAATTAAGCTGGGATGTCTTCGGCGGCGACATGGCCGATATCTTGATAATGGCCCTCAAGCAGCGCTGTCACCAAGACAATTTAGGCACAGAAAAAGAAACTCTAGCCAAACAATTTCGCCTGCACTTGCACCGAGGGATTGGTTATTTGGCAGGCGATCCGAATATTAAGAAAATCGAAGACTTGGTGGCGATCGCTTTATCGCCTGAAAAATTAAGAAATTAAACGAACCGCGAAGACGCAAAGGACGCGAAGGAAGAAGGGAAGAGAAGGGATGATTTCACAATTTACTTCAGTAAAAGCGGGAAAAAATGACCTACTGGCCCTTGACCTTCCCCAATATCCAAAGCATATTTGAGAGCAGTAGTCACATAATCCTTAGCCAATGTCACCGCTGTAAATAAATCTTTACCTAATGCTAAATTAGCGGCGATCGCAGCGCTCAAAGTACAACCAGTCCCGTGAGTGTTGGGAGTATCAACATTTTCAGTCTTCAACACATCCACCCGCGTACCGTCAAACCAAACATCAATCCCCCGCAAATCCCCCTTCATCCCGCCACCTTTCACCAAAACCGCCTTCGCCCCCAAACTGTGAATTCTCTCCGCAGCCGATCGCATATCATCCACAGAATCAATCTCCAAACCGCTCAAAATTTGAGCTTCAAAGCGATTCGGAGTCACGACAGCCGCCATTGGAATCAAAACATCCCGCAAAAAGGCGATCGCCCCCTCATCAATCAATCGATCCCCCGATCGTGAAACCATCACCGGATCGACAACCAAATTCCCTATTGCCAAAGCTTCCACCTGTGAAGCCACAGCCCCCATAATTTCCCGGTTCAGCAGCATCCCAGTTTTCACAGCATCCACCCCAATATCCCCAACTACCGCCTCAATTTGAGCCGCCACAGCCTCCGCAGACAAAGCATCCACCCGCGTCACCCCCAAAGTATTTTGAGCCGTCACACAAGTCAAAGCACTCGTACCGTGCACACAGTGAAACGCAAAAGTCCGCAAATCCGCCTGAATTCCCGCCCCGCCGCCACTATCCGAACCCGCCACAGTCAAAGCCACAGGAATCTTAGATTTAATCATCTTTTTTGCAACCGCAGATAAACGCAAACAAACGCAGATAAATCCCATCATATCCGCGTTCATCAGCGCTCATCCGCCCTCATCTGCGGTTAAAAATTCCCCAACAAAATTAGCTATGATTAAACCAATTGTAAAGAATTATTGCAAACAACTGTGAAAATCACCCGAATAGACCTCAACTCTTGGATCTTCCACATCGCAGGCCAAACCATCCTCGTCGATCCCTGGCTGGTCGATCCCCTCGTATTTTACGGTCAACCCTGGCTGTTCACCGCCTACCACAACACCCCCGTCGCCTTCACTCCCAGCACCTTACCGCCGATCGACCTCATCCTGATTTCCCAAGGATTAGACGACCACTGCCACAGACCAACACTCGAACAGCTCGATCGCACAATTCCCGCGATCGCCTCACCCACCGCCGCCAAAGTCCTCAGCAGTTTAGGCTACACCAATACCACATCTTTAGCAAATTGGCAAGAGTTAAATCTTAAAGAAAAGTTACAAATTACTGCCGTACCCGGAGCCGAAATCCAGCCCGGACAAGAAGAAAACGGCTATTTGCTCAAAGATTTAAGCAGCGGCGAGACACTTTATTACGAACCGCACCTGCCACCATTAGAAAAAGTCAAACAGAAAATAGACACAGTAGACGTAGCCATCGCCCCAGTCATCGGTCAAATCTTCCCATTCCTCGGACAAGTCATCATCGGCCCTTCGGAAGCCCTCAGCCTCGCCCAAACACTCAAACCTCGGTTTTTCCTGCCTACAGCGGCGGGAGACATCCGAGCCACAGGCATTTTAGCAATGTTAGTGCGATCGGTTGGCAGCATCCCCGAATTTCGCGATTTGCTAGCAAAATCGGGACTTTCCACCCAACTCCTCGAACCCGAACCAGGCCAAACCCTAGAAATTTGAGATTTGAGATTTGAGATGTTAGATTTAATCCGCCATCCAAAATCCCAAATCCACATTTATCTAGGCGGGCGACGGTTGCGTAAAAACTCAGGAATATCCAATCCCAAATCCTGCGGCGGTTTCGTTGTCGGATCGGGCGTCTGTTGAGCCGGAGTCGTCGGCCCAGTTGCCGCTCGCCAAGGAGCATTAACATTTTGCGTCCGCCCCGGAGTCGGAGGGGGGGCAACTTCCCCCGAAAAACCAGTAGCGATCACAGTAATCTTAATTTCGCCCTGAAGCCGCTCGTCTATCACCGCTCCAAAAATAATATTGGCATTCGGATCGACAACCTCGTAAATCGTTTCAGCCGCCGCATTCACCTCGTGCAGCGTCATGTCTGTACCGCCAGTGATGTTAAACACCACACCTCTAGCGCCCTCAATAGACGAAGCTTCCAGCAGAGGCGAAGAAATAGCCTGCATCGCAGCCTCTCTAGCCCGCGACTTGCCAGAACCCACGCCGATGCCCATCAAAGCCGAACCCGCATCAGCCATTACTGCCCGCACGTCAGCAAAGTCAACATTCACCAAACCGGGAATAGTAATAATGTCAGAAATACCCTGAACCCCTTGGCGCAGGATATCGTCAGCAACTCGAAAAGCCTCTTGTACCGGCATTTGTTCGGAAATCACAGACAGCAGCTTGTCGTTAGGAATTACGATCAGCGTATCCACCCGGGTTTGCAAAGCGGCAATCCCTTCTTCAGCTTGGCTGGTGCGCCGCCGTCCCTCAAACGTAAAAGGCCGCGTCACTATGCCCACAGTCAAGGCGCCCATTTCCTTAGCGACCTCAGCCACGATCGGAGCCGCGCCTGTGCCCGTACCGCCGCCCATGCCGGCTGTGATAAATACCAAATCCGCATGATTCAGAGCATTAGCAACCTCGTCGCGAGATTCCTCCGCAGCCTTTTGACCGATCGCCGGATTGCCCCCCGCCCCCAAACCGCGCGTCAACTTCTGTCCTACTTGCAAGCGTTTCGGAGCATTTGAGAGAACTAGAGCTTGGGAATCCGTATTCACACACCAAAACTCGACACCAGAAACCTCGCTGGCAATCATCCGGTTAACGGCGTTGCCCCCACCGCCGCCGACGCCAATTACTTTGATTTTCGCGGCACTGCTGGGCATTATGTCTTTGGGATTGACCATAGGATCGATATCAATACTATCTACATTTACATAACCAGACTTGCGTCTAAAGGGATTGGCGGAATCTGCAGCCACCGGAAAATTTTTTACTTCTTCCGAAGGGGGACTGTCTTGGTCAGACCCCTGTCTATTATTAAGCTTCATTAGAGTCGGGGATAGTAGATTACAGCTTGTTAACTAAACGCCAATTCACAATCAACTATAGGCTAAGTTGCGCGAAAAACTAACACTGGTCGATGCTTAATGTTAGCAATCTCGGATTTGGCCGACCTCGCTAGCCCAGACCTCGCTTGACGCCATCCAGGTACTTGACCGGATTAAGGCAGTTGTAAGCAAGGCAGAAGGAAAAAAAAGGATACTAGCCCCAAACGCGGGGTGCTATCCAAAAACTCGGCTGATTGCAAGCCCTGCCTATCGATCCTGGTGGGCAAAAATTCTGCCTATCGATCGATACCTTCTACCTTCTGTTGACAGAGAATCAATTCTGGGCGCGAGTGGGTGCGGGAGTTGAACTCTCCAAACTGGGGGGGAGTTCTGGCAAATGGACGATCGGCGAAGCAGGATTTTTCAAGTCAATGTAGGCTATTTTGCTTGAATCTATCTGTTTTGGCAATTGTCGCATTCGGTCTAAAACCTTAAGTTGCTCCGCAGTCCTGGAACTGTACGGCCCTAAGTGTACGGTACCGATCTCTGTTTTCAAGATCAAGTTGTTCGGGTTTTGCCAATTAATCTCAAACACTTTCACCGTCAAGCCGCTGAGTCCTTGGTAAAACTTCGGCCAATAGGCGCGATACTGTTCCAAAGGCCCGATGACTTTTAAAGTGGGCAAAGAACGCTGAGGCTGCGTTCCCGGAATGCTGCCGGGCCCGATCGAACTATTCTGCGATCGTACAGCAGTATAACTATCCGACGGCATCCAACCTCCGCGAGCGTCCAGCCACCCCACTTTTTCCTTCTCACTGTTGGATCTCAACACCGCCGTCGGCTGCGCCACCGCCACCGGCAGGCGTTCTGCCACTTCTATAGTCAAACTCGGCGGAAACAAGTTACGAGTCACCTTCGCTTTGGCGATCGGCCCCGTTGACTCCAGCTTTTGGGCTAGCGCCTGCGGTTGAATCCCCCACAGCGACTGCGGGTAAGACAGCGGCACCAAAGACCGCACCGCCTTATCGGATAGCCACTGATTGCCCTCCACCTTCACTTGTTCCGATCGGGCTATCAACCAAGCCGGCTGAGCAATCCACCAGAGCAAACCTCCAGCCATTGCGCTCGCTGCCAGCATTTGCCACACAACAGCCGCCAATCGAGCGCGCCTCTGCTGCCGCAACTTTTGGCGCCTGCGCCCTAACTCTGTTTGAGAAACCGCTCCAAAACTAGCCATCTACGTCTTGACAATATAGTAATTAAGGATTAGCACAAATTCAAAACTGTTTAATCTCTCTCTTGAACCCTGTTTTCCCCTACCATTTAACCAGATTCCCGCAAATTTACCCAGACTCCTGCCAATATCAGTAATATCACTGAGTCCCATAAGTAATAAAAAATTATTAATTAAAAATTACCCAATTCCAGCGCCGGGAAAACCCCTTACCAGATCAAGGTTCTTTGGGTATTTAGGGCATTACCCCACAGGGCAAAAGGTTACAAATCAAACTAAACTCAACTAAAGAAAGTTTAGACTTTCGATTAACTTTTTTAACTTTTATTCGGCTTCCATTGTGATCGCACTCGAATTAGACAGATTCTATAAAGCCTGCAACCCGAGCAAGACCCTTGTTGCGGGAGACCCAGGAGATTATCAATACTACATTGATTTTGGTTCCGTGCGTGGGGGCAAAATCATTGAATCTTTACAGCGAACCATTACCCGCATCTCCCCCAACGAGCCAACCTGTCAGCTATTTACAGGACATATTGGGTGTGGCAAATCTACGGAATTGTTTCGACTAAAAGCTGAGTTAGAGCAAGAGGGTTTTTGCGTCGTCTACTTCGAGTCTTCCCAAGACTTAGACATGGGTGATGTAGACATCAGCGATATTTTGCTGAGCATTGCGCGCCAAGTCAGCGAAACTATGGAATCAGCTAAAATCAAACTCAGACCGAGCTATTTTACAAATCTGTTTGCAGAAGTGGCAGAATTTTTGCAGACTCCCATAGATTTGTCAGCGGAAGCCGAGTTATCTGTAGGCATTGCTAGAGTTACTGCTAAAACTAAAGACTCTCCCAAACTGCGATCGCAACTCAGGCAATATCTCGAACCCCGCACCAACAGCATCTTGCAGTCGATCAACGAAGAACTCCTCAACAGAGCTAACGCCGAACTCAAGCAACAAGGGAAAAAAGGACTCGCAGTCATCGTTGACAACCTCGATCGCCTCGACGCCTCCCTCAAACCCAGCGGACGCACCCAGCCAGAATATCTGTTTTTAGACCGCGGCGAACAGTTGAAAAAACTTAATTGCCATGTTGTCTACACGATTCCCCTGACTTTGATTTTTTCCAACGACTTCGGCCGCCTCGCCAGTCGATTTGGAGTCAAGCCCAAGGTGATGCCGATGGTACCGGTGCAAATGCGATCGGGCGAAGACCACATTGAAGGAATGGCACTCCTGCGGCAGCTAGTATTAGCTAGAGCTTTCCCGAAAGTTGCTCCCGATCAACGCATTGATTTGATTTCCCAGGTGTTTGACTCTCCCGAAACTTTAGATCGGCTTTGTCGGATTAGTGGCGGTCACGTTCGCAATCTACTGATGCTTTTATATAGCTGTTTGCAGCACGAAGACCCTCCCTTTTCTCGCGAATGCCTTGAAAGCGTCATTCAAGAATATCGCGATGACCTTTTGGGAGCCATCAATGACCTGGAATGGGAATTGCTGTTTCAAGTCGTCAAGCGACAAAGTGTAACCGGCGAAGAAGAATCTCAAATCTTGTTGCGAAGTATGTTTGTCTTTGAATACCGCGATCAAGAAGGTCGTTGGTTTGGGATTAATCCAGCCCTAGCAGAAACCAGAAAATATAAGGAGTGGCTGCAGCGCTGTGAAGCAAAATAGTTGGGATTTTTGAGATAGCTTCGTGACTCTGAGAACCCTTAACCACGAGGGACTTAGAAAGTATTTAACTGAAAAATCATCCCTCACAACTCCGAAATATTACCATCCAATACATAAATCAGTCAGCGGTTTTTGCCACTGGCTGATTTCTGTTGAATGCTTGCTATAGGTGGTAAATGTTATTATCGTGTAAAACTTTGCCGCCACTAAGGACTTTACCCACTCTCAACTCTCATATCTGCAATGTCAGACCCCCTATGTCTGTTTTTATCTGTTGCTCTTAATTTAAACTAATTCCATCCCGGAAGACATTTTTTTGACTGTTGTGCTAAATGCCTGCTACAGATATATCGGAGTTGTTTCCTAATAGCTAGCCGTTGGTATGATCATGAACTTAGCATTGGGCTATTTATGATCGGTAGTCCTTTATATATAGCTGAATCAAAAAATCTAAGATAACATTAAAATTTTATTGGCAAGTCTAGCATTCTCTAAGATTCAGAGGTATGATATCTTTACATTGGATCTAATAAATATGTAAGTATTGATAGGACAAGTACGGAAAACTACGTATTTATACAGAGATAAAGCGTCAGACAGAGACGGGGATGTCTAAGTAGAGACGCTTTCAGTCACGATTGGCGAGCGTTAGGTAATTGATTAATGAAAAAGAGGTGCACGCATGACCGATCTAATTAAGGTACAAGAAACTGCCAACTACAACGAGCGATCGCTCAAAACTCTGGTCAGGTCAATCACAATGTCTCAACACCAATTCTCGCTAATTTTGGTGCGCTGCAACTACGAGCAGTTGCGGCAACAAATAGCGCAGCGGCTGCGAGAAGTGTCCCCAGTTCCAATTCAAGATATCGTCCTGCCACCTTCAGTCAAAACCCTTTACACTACTCTGCAGGCAAGCACTTTCCAGGAGGGGTACTCGCCTGTCGGTGCCGCCTCGGCTTTGATGGTATTCGGTTTAGAAACAGTAGTAGCGATCGACGAAGTGATGGCTTCTACCAATCAAGTGCGAGACGAATTTCGCAAAAATTTTTCCTGCCCAGTGATTTTGTGGGTAACAGATGACATCGTGACCAAAATGATTCGTCTGGCCCCGGATTTCAAAAGTTGGGCCGCCGCCACAATTAAATTTGAAATGGGCGTTGACGAATTAATTAATTTCCTCGCTAGGCGGGCCGATACTATATTTAAAATAGGCGAACTCAATCAAGAACTCACCAGCAGCAACGTCAGCACCATCGCTAATTGTGAGACCTGCGAAACCCAGTGCGAAAAACGCGGCCTGGAGCGCGAAATGAGCCCCGGAGAACGCTTTCTAACTTTTAACTCAGGGCCCCAAAACCGACGACCATCAGAAGTCCACTCGTATTCGCCATTGAGTCCGGGCAATACCTTCGATTTGGCGATCGGCTCTTTGCCACGCCGAGAACTAGAATTAGCTTTAAGAGATTTACAAAATCGCGGTGAAGAATTAGAACCAGCCCTCAAAGCCAGCCTGCAATTCGTTCTCGGTCGAGATTACTATGTCAGCGACCAAACCGAAACTGCCTTAATTCACTACCAAGAAAGTTTAGTATTTTGGCAGCAGAAAACGGGCAACTGGGAACTGCCAAACTTGGAACATTCCGAAAACCCAGAAACCTTCTCCTCCTTGTCGAATCCTGTCCCCAAAATTTTATTTTTAGAGAGAGAAGGCATAGTGCTGTTTCACATAGCCCTGTGTCACCGGTTGCAAGCAGCCAGAAACCCGGTAGCCAACCGCCACCACTGGGAACAAGCTTGGATTAGCCTGGAACAATCTAGAAACGCTTTCTCCCTTGCTTCACGCCCGGAATTGGTCGCTGAGGTGACAGCACACCTCGGAGAAGTGCTGCAGCGCCTGAAAGCTTGGGGAGAGTTGCAAGCATTAGCTGAAAATTCTTTGCAGTTGCACTTCACTTACGGTACTCCCAGCCAACTAGCTCAAGATTACGGCTTTTTGGCTGAAGTTGCCCTGCAAGAGTCGAGGTGGAGTCAAGCCCGCCAGCTAGCGGAGTTGGCTTTGGCGATTTTGGATCAAACCCCTAATGATTTGAGATTGCTGATTGAAGATTTGAGATTGGGGTTTGAGGGAAATTATCCAGAAATTGTGGGTTCTAACGAGTTAAGTAACGAACCCAAATCTCAAATCCAACATCCTAAATCCGACAGGAGTTCGTATCTTTTACTTTTAGCCCGAAGTTTGCGGCAGCTAGGCCAGTGGGAAGCGGCGGTTCATTCTTTGGAGTTGGCTCAATCTCAAAGCGAGCCGAAGTACGACCCCCGACTTTACATCGATATTTTGACGGAATTGCAAGCGGTTTATTTCGAGCAGGGAGAGTACCTTAAAGCGTTTCGGATTAAAAAAACCCAGCGGTCGATCGAATATCAATACGGATTTAGAGCTTTTATCGGAGCCAGCCAATTGCAGCAGCAGCGCCAAGCGGTCAATCCTTCAGGTCCCTCAGCTCAAAATCAAGCTGCCATCGCAGCGTCCATGACAGCTTACTCGCGCCAAAAAGATATCAATAGCTTGCTAGAAAGAATTAGCAGGGACGACCATAAATTAACTATTATTCACGGGCCCAGCGGTGTTGGGAAAAGTTCTCTAGTCAATGCCGGCTTAGTACCAGCTTTGAAAAATATTACTCCGGGCGCGCGGGATACATTGCCCGTAGTAGTCAAAGTTTACACCGACTGGCTGGTGGAGTTAGAAAATGCTTTGAACAGCGCACTGTACGACAAACAAGCCGAAGAGGAAAGTAAATTAATCTCTAAAGGACTACAGGAAATCAACAAAAGAAGTTGCTCGGTTATTCCTGCTCGCAGCTCGGAAGTCTCTTCTTTTATTATAGATCAGTTGCGCGAAAATGCCACAAATAATTTGTTGACTGTCCTGATTTTCGATCAATTTGAAGAGTTTTTCTTTGTTTCGACTTCAGTGGCACAAAGACAACTTTTTTATAATTTTTTGCGGTTGTTTTTGAATTTGCCTTATGTCAAGATAATTCTGTGCTTGCGCGAAGATTATTTGCACTACTTACTAGATTGCGATCGCTTCCCAAATCTTGACGCTATTAACAATAATATTCTCGACAAAAGCATCCGCTACCAACTGCGGAGTTTTTCTATCAAAGACGCGCGGGCTGTCATTGGACACTTAACAGAGCGGGCGGAATTTTATTTAGAGCCGGCACTGATCGATGCCTTCGTAGAAGATTTAGCAGACGAACTGCAAGAAGTGCGACCAATCGAATTGCAGGTAGTAGGAGCGCAACTGCAAGAAGAAGGTATTACCAGTCTAGCACAATACCAGCAATTGGGGGACAATCCCAAAGCGGAATTAGTGAAAAGATCGCTCGAAGGAGTCATCTCTGACTGTGGTCTGGTTAACGAAGATGCAGCGTGGAAAATCTTGTTTTCCCTGACAGATGAAAGAGGCGTTCGCCTGATAAAAACCAAACACGAACTCTCGTTAGTGACAGGCCAACAGCCAGCAGACGCGGGCGAAAAAGAATTATCGGCGAGCGGCAGAAACAGAATTCCCTTACACCGACAGTTCGCAAAAGACCCAGAAATCCGACAAAAGAAAACCGACAACCTCGACTTAATTTTAGACATTTTAGTTGGTCACGGTTTGCTATTTCTGCTACGGGAAGCGCCCGAAGACCGCTATCAATTGGTACACGACTATTTAGTGCGACCAATCCGCCAAAGATTCGGCTTAGAAGCCCGACTGCATAAAGCAGAAGCAGATAAAAAAATGAGTCAAGCACAGCTCTATCGAGCCAATACTTTTCTCAAACAACTGCTGGGAGTAGCAGTAATCGGCGTCATGCTGCTAACCAGTTCTACCATCGCAGCCGTAAATTTTTGGTGGCGGGCTGTGGGTCAAAAACAGCTAGCTGTCGCTCAAACTCAGCGAGCAGAAATCAGTACCCTGACAGCAGCTTCTGAAGCACTTTATTTCTCAAACAACAAATTTGACGCCATGATGGAAAGTTTGAGAGCTGGTAAAAAGTGGAAACAGATTGAACACTCCCAACAAATGTATACTCTCAAAGACACCGAAATTCTGATTTCGGCTGCCCTCCAGCAGGCCGTTTATGGAGTCAAAGAACGCAACCGCTTGGAAGGACACGGCGATGTAGTTTGGGGCCTTAGCTTCAGTCCAGACGGGGAAACAATAGCTTCTTCCAGTGTAGATAAAACAGTCAAACTTTGGCGGCGCGACGGCAGTTTGCTGGCCACTTTCAAAGACCACACTAACAGTGTCTCCTGTGTCGCGTTCAGTCCCGACAACAAAACTATAGCCTCGGCAAGTTTAGATAAAACTGTCAAAATATGGCAAACTGACGGCAGTTTGCTGGCAACTTTCAAAGGGCATACTAATAGCGTTACCAGCGTTGCTTTTAGTTCAGACGGTCAAACGATCGCCAGTGGCTCTACAGATAAAACTATCAAACTTTGGAAAACCGACGGCACGCTGCTGAGAACGATCGAACAATTTGCTCCCGTAAATTGGCTAAGCTTCAGTCGTGACGGCAAAATAATTGCTGTGGCGAGCGATGACGGTAGTGTGAAACTGTGGAGTTCTGACGGCAGGTTAATCGCTAATTTATGGCACAGCGAAAACAGACAACCCTCGAAAATTTACACCGTCAGTTTCTCCCCCGATGGTGAAACGATCGCCAGTGCAGGTGAAGATAAAACGGTGAAAATCTGGAGCATCGCTGCACTCAAACACCCACCAACAGAAAATTCAACACAAGCAAAAAAAGGTGAACTGCTAACAACTTTGCGCGGACACAGCAAGTGGGTATTTGGTGTCAGTTTCTCCCCCGACGGTCAAACACTTGCTTCTGGAAGTGCAGACGGCACTGTCAAACTCTGGAGTCTTGCTGGTGTTGGCGACAAACGCCCAACTGATGCTAGCAACATTAAACCAGAGAGTCGCTTACTGAGAACTTTTGAGGGACACGCCGATCGAGTTACTCAGGTGAGTTTTAGCCCGGAAGGCAAAACCTTGGCTTCGGCGAGTTTTGACAAAACTATCAGGCTGTGGCGACTCGATGACGTGCCGCTCAAAACCCTCGACGGACACCAAAACCGGGTGCAAAGCGTTACTTTCAGCCCCAACGGCCAAAGGCTGGCTTCTGCTTCTACGGACAACACTATCAAACTCTGGAGCCGCACGGGGGTTTTGCTGGAAACCTTGGAAGGACACACTCAGAGAGTCGCCAGCGTCAGTTTCAGCCCCGACGGTCAGCTACTTGCTTCTGGGAGTTACGACAAAACGGTGAAAGTCTGGAGTTTGACAGAAGATGGCATGAATAATATTCTCCCTTGTCCATCGGCTCCGCTATTCCCGTGTTCGCCTTCTGTGCTGTTCACTCTCGACGGCCACGCCGACAGCGTGATGAGCGTGAGTTTTAGCCCCGACAGCGAGGTTCTGGCTTCGGCGAGCAAGGATAAGACTGTGAAACTCTGGACTAGAAACGGCAGGTTGATCAAGACTTTGACGGGACACACAGGCTGGGTGACTGGGGTGACTTTCAGTCCCGACGGCTCGATGCTGGCTTCTGCCAGCGATGATGGTACTCTCAAACTCTGGAATCGGGACGGTCGTTTGCTGAGAACTTTTGAAGGTGCTCACAACAGTTTTGTGTTGGGGGTTGCTTTTAGCCCTGATGGCAAAATGCTGGCTTCGGCTGGTTACGACAATTCGGTGAAATTGTGGAAGGTAGACGGGACTTTGGTGGCGACGCTGCTGAAGGGTTCTAGCGACAGCGTGACTAGCGTGGGTTTTAGCCCGGATGGTTTGTTGGTTGCTTCGGGCAGTTATGACCATAAGGTGAAGCTGTGGAGTCGCAGCGGGACTTTGCTGAAAACTTTGACGGGTCACAAGGATAGCGTGATGAGTGTGAGTTTTAGCCCGGATGGGAAGGTTCTGGCTTCTGCGGGCCGGGATAATCGGGTGATTTTGTGGAATTTGGATCTTGACGATTTGCTGGTGAGGGGCTGTGACTGGGTGGGAGATTATCTGAGAACTAATCCTAATGTGAGCGATCGCGATCGGCGTCTCTGTGACGGGGTTGGGGCAAAATCTCAATTTTAGTCATTTCACTGTTGACGGTTGACTGTTGACGGTTGACTGTTCAAAACTTTCCTTGCCCGAAATCTTCCCCTTGCTCTCGGCTTCCTGTAAAGTAAATAATTGTAAAGAAATATGAGTTTTCTCTTATCCTCTGGTTAAGACCGCCAGCTAGCATTCACAATTAAGACCCGGATTATAAGTTCCTATGTCACAGCTTTTCCCGCGAAAATTTCTAGCCTCTGTTGCCGCATTTTTTCTGGCTTTGTCCGTGTGGACGATCGCACCTGCGGCTCACGCTTTCAATAATCCCGATTTGTTGCCGTCAACTCAGACGCCGATCATTGACTTAGCTAAAGCCCTTACGGATATTGAAGAACAAAATTTGGCAAAAAATTTAAAGGCATTTGAAGCCGAAACCGGCTGGAAACTGCGAGTGCTGACTCAGTACGATCGCACGCCCGGTTTGGCTGTCAAAAGTTATTGGGGGCTAGATAACAAGAGTGTGTTGTTAGTTGCTGACCCCCGAGGAGGCAATTTGCTCAATTTTAATGTGGGCGACTCGCTGTATCCGCTGCTGCCGCGCACTTTTTGGGTGGAACTGCAAACCCGTTACGGTAATCAATTTTTTGTGCGGGACAATGGGGAAGATCGAGCGATTATTGAATCTTTGGAGTCGATAGAAGGCTGTTTGCGTCAGGGCGGATGCCGGGTGGTTCCCGGTTTGCCGAGGGAACAGTGGGTTCTGACGTTAATTACGTCGGTGCTTGGTGGCGTCATCTGTGGGTTTGCTGCTCAGCCTCGGAAGCCGGGACAGGTTGTGGCTTGGCAGTGGGCGCTGATTTTTTCGCCGCTGTGGGGCATTCTGTTTTTTGCTTTCGGACTTGGGCCGGTGGTGACTCGGACTTCTGACTGGTTGCCTGTGGTTCGGAATGTGGCCGGTTTTGCGATCGGAGCTTTGGTGGCATTCCTGACTCCGGTGTTGGGCAAATCTTCTTCGTCGTCGGAAACTTAGTTGTCAGTTGGCAGTTGGCAGATTTTACTCAACAGTCAACGAATGACTAAAAGCTGGTAAGCTGATACCTGACAACTCACAGGCGACAGCTATCCAACAAATGGAATGGCACGTAAGCGATGCCCAGAGTCTGGGATTAATCGATAACGAAATTGGCGACCACGGTTTTTCAGCGGCGGAGTACGAAATAGTCCGCCGCGTGATTTATGCGACTGCTGATTTTGAGTACAAGTCTTTAATTAGTTTTTCCGATCAGGCTTTGCAGGCTGGGGCGGCGGCTTTGGCTGCTCGGACTACGATCGTCGTAGATGTGCCGATGGTGCAGGTGGGGATTACGCCCCTAATCCAAAGTACCTTTGCGAATCCGGTTTACTGTTCGATGGAGGCTTTGACACGCCCCCAAAAGGAAAGGACGCGGGCGGCTTGGGGGATTGAAACTTTGGCAAGACGCTATCCTGAAGGGATTTTTGTGGTGGGCCAGGCTCAAACTGCTTTGTCGGCGATCGTAGATTTGATTGAATCTGAGGAAATTCGGCCGGCTTTGGTGATTGGGACTCCTTCGGGGTTTGTGGGGGTGGACGTGGCTAAGTCGCGGCTGCACGATTCGATGATTCCTCACATTCGGATTGAGGGCCGCAAGGGATCTGCAGTTGTGGCTGTGGCTATTGTTAACGGGCTGGTGGATTTGGCTTGGCAAGCTTACGGCCAAGAGGGGAACAGTTGATCGAGAAGTCAGTCGATTTTAGATTTTAGATTGACTCCACAGATGAATCTGAGAGCTGGAACTAATACTAAATTCGGTTTAAAAACCCCCTGTGTAAGACTCGGTGGTTGAAACCGCTCCTAGACTTGCCTTCCATCTCTCTCTAAGAGACTAAAAGATCAAGGGGTATTAAAGCCGGATTTGGGATAATTCATGCTCTTTGAGGTCTCGATTTTTATCGATAAATACAGGATTAAGGCAAAATTTGGTAAGTTGCCGATCGCGCTTAAAATGAATTTGGGCGGGTTCGCCTCGATCCGAACTAAAAAAGATGAAACTGTAGGGGCTAACCTGAAAAACCGTAGGCATTAGCCGCTATCTTGTGAATTTTGTCCTAAGTTTAACTTGCGATCGCTCTTAAATTTGTCGCTACTATCAATATTAATAATCAGCGGGCGATCGCCTTTTTACATCTCTGCTTTGATTAGTCTGATCGCGGTCTTTTTTCCTGCCTTTTTTAATTTGCTGGCTCATCTCGACAAACAAATCTCTGCGTAAATAAGGATAGTCGCTCACCCACACGTCACGGCTGGGAATGTAAATATCTGAAACTTTGGCAATCCGTCCCAAATCTTCTTGATTCGACATGATTAACATTAAAGCAGCTTGGCCGGGGGCAATTCCTTGGTGATCTTTCCGCAAGGGAGCTCGAAGTGTAGTAGTAAATCCGGTTTTGTCGCCGACTTCTAAATTAATTCGCGGTTCTAAGTTGTCAACTATTACGAGTTGTCCTTTTTGATTGACAGTTTCTTCTTGACTGGTGACTTCATCTGTAATATATATATCCAAAACTCGTCCTTGCCAAAAACCGCAGTATTGATATTTGCGGCATTCTGCATTCCGCAAACTCGCCCACAAAATCGGCCCCCACAGCCAGTACAAACCAGCTATCAATCCGGTGATTAAAACTAGCGGTCCGACATCGGAACCGGCGAAGTTGTAAACTACCAGGAGGAAAACTACGGTGACGGCAGAGATTAACATTCGCCTCAAAAAATCGGGCGGTTTTCCCCAGATATATTTGTATTGCGCTCCCGTGGCGACGGCGGGAATTAGTTCTTGAAAGGTTTCGCGGGTTAAGGGAATTAGCATAGGAAGTTCGGCAACGAGCAATGTACGGGATGCAACGGCTGTCTGTTCGGAAGCGGATTATATTAAGGGATTTAACAGATTTAAGGGATGGATGTTGAAGTCAAAAATCAGAAGTTAGAAGTCAAAAGTTATAAGTTAGATTAATTCCACATTACTAATGACTAATGACTAATGACTAATGATTCATGGCTACAAGATTTTTTCCAGGCCGTAAACGAGCGATCGCAATTCAAGGACTTTGCGTATAGACAGCAAGACTCCTGGCATATAACAAGCGCGATCGCTCGTATCGTGTCGTAAAGTATAAACTTGACCGGCGCCGCCAAAAATTACCTCTTGGTGGGCAATTAAACCGGGTAAACGGATGCTGTGAATGCGAATCCCTTCATCAGCCAGTGAACCTCGAGCTCCGGCTAATTTTTCGGTTTCCTCAACTTCTGGCGGATTGAAAGTTTTTCCCATTTCTGCTAACATTTGGGCAGTTTGAATTGCCGTACCGCTGGGGGCGTCGGCTTTTTGATTGTGGTGCAGCTCGATAATTTCTACGTGTTCAAAATACTGAGATGCCGTGACGGCAGCTTGTTGGAGCAAAACCATGCCGATCGAGAAATTGGGTATGATTAAACACCCAGTGCTAGCTTTGTCAGCAAATTCAGCTAAGTTTTTAATTTGCTCGCTGCTCAAGCCAGTAGTGCCGACTACCGGGCGAATGCCGTAAGCTATGGCCGATCGCACGTTTTCATAAACAGACGAAGGGTGCGTAAAATCTACCATCACCCCTAACTGCTTTTCCTGAGCTGCTAATACCAGCATTCCTTGCAAGTCGTCTGTGATGGGAACTTCTAACGGGCCGCATCCGGCTAATTCCCCGGCATCGGCGTTGAGGCACTCAGGAGAGCGGTCTACAGCCCCAAATAAGGTCATGTCACTAGCATGGGCGATCGCCTTAATTACTTCGCGGCCCATTTTGCCTGCAGCACCGTTAACAATCACCGGAATCGGAAGTTGATTCGCCATCATCTCAAAAATGTCCTGAAAGTTTGATCGACTAAATTTTAACGCTTGTGCGAATTTGGGGAAACAAGGAATGAAAGACAGGATTTGTCGGCAAATCTTCAAAAACCCGGTTCCCATTCGAGAAATACTTTGCCAAATCGAGTAATTAGCTTAAAGAAACTCGGTTGCGGCACAAGTTCTGAAAAAATTACATTCAATCTCATATTAAGCTCAATTCTGTAAGAACAGACTTGTGCAAAGCTAATTTGCACCGACATATTTTTTCTGTGACTGCCAAATTCTCTCGAAATCTTCGATATGTCATGTCTGTCGCAACTGGTCTCAACCTGAGTTCTCAAAACCGACGGGTCAGGATTTTGCCTGCAATGCTTGCGGGCGTGACTGTAACGCTGCTGAATATGGGAGTTCGGCAGTTGGGAGGCTTGCAAAGCTTGGAATTGGGGAGTTTTGACTCGTTAGTGCGCTTGCAGCCAGATTCGGACCCCGATCCGCGACTGCTGGTAGTGGGAATTTCTGAGGCCGATATTCAAGCTTTGGGGAGATTTCCGATTTCCGACGGTGCGATCGCTCAAACCTTGGCAAAACTGCAAAAGTATCAGCCAAAAGTTATCGGTTTGGATTTGTACCGGGATTTGCCTCAAGCGCCGGGACACCAAGAATTGTTGGCCGCGCTGAAAGCACCGAATGTTGTGGCTATCAACCAATTGAGCGATTCAGAAAGTCCGGGAGTGCCTGCACCTCCGGGGATACCGCCCGATCGAGTTGGTTTTAACGACTTCGTGCTCGACCCTGATGGCGTTGTACGCCGCAATTTGCTCTCAGTCTCGCAACCAGAAAAGAATACTGCTTTCTCGTTTTCTGTGCAAGTGGCTTTTTTGTATCTCAAAGACAGAGTGCAGCGGGAAAATAGCCCTGTTCATCCCCACCAAATCAACTGGGGAAAGGCAGAATTTGTGCCTTTAACTTCTGACAGCGGCGGCTATGCAAATATTGACACCACAGGCTACCAAATTCTGCTCAAATACCGTTCTGGTAAGGAGGTGGCGCGACAAGTCAGTATCAGGCAGGTATTGAAGGGAGAAATTGAACCAAGCTGGGTTAAGGACAAGATTGTGTTGATCGGGACGACGGCACCGAGTACCAGAGATTTGTTTTTGACGCCTTACAGCCCAGTTAAAAAGCAAAGTCCGAAAATGCCGGGGGTGTTGCTGCACGCGCAAATGCTCAGCCAAATATTGAGTGCGGTTTTGGATGGGCGATCGCTGTTTTGGGTGTGGCCGGAATGGGCGGAAATTTTGTGGAACGGTGCTTGGGCAATGGTTGGCGGGGTTTTGGCTTGGCGGATTCAGCACCCTGCGAGGGCTGGATTGGCTGGGGGTGCTGCATTGATGGGTTTGTTGGGGATTACTTATGGGATTTTTAGTGGGGGTGGGTGGCTACCGTTAGTGTCGCCGACTTTGGGTTTAGTGGTGACTGGTGTGGGTGTCAGTGCTTACAGGAAGCTTTACGATGCTTTTCACGATTCTCTAACGGGTTTGCCCAACCGGGATTTGTTCGTGGATTGCCTGGGGCGGGCGATCGCCAATACTAGGGGCCGGCGCAGCTATGTGTTTGCGGTGCTGTTTCTGGATTTAGACAGGTTTAAGGTGATTAATGATTCTTTGGGTCATTTGGTGGGGGATGAACTGCTGATGGCGGTGGTGCTGCGGTTGAGGGCGATTATTGGCTCCGGGGATACTGTGGCGCGGGTGGGGGGTGATGATTTTGCGATTTTGGTGAGGAATGTTGATGTTGCTAGTGCGGTGGATTTGGCCACTCGAATTCACGAAGCTTTAATTGTGCCTTTTGAGTTGAAGGGGCAGGAGGTGTTTGTGACTGCGAGCATTGGGATTGCCCTGGGGGGCGAACCTGCTGCTACTGTCAGGGAACAGCCGGAACACTTGCTACGGGACGCGCACACGGCGATGTACCGGGCGAAGGCTTTGGGAACGGGAAGGTATCAGGTGTTTAATGCTTCGATGCACGCTTTGGCGGTGGAGAGGTTGCAGTTGGAAACTGATTTGCGGATGGCCCTCAAGCGTCAGGAGTTTTTGCTGCATTACCAGCCGTTTGTATCTTTGGCAAGCGGGAGGATTATTGGGTTTGAGGCTTTGGTACGCTGGCAACACCCGCTGCGGGGTTTGATTCCGCCGATGAAGTTTATTCCGGTGGCTGAGGAAACGGGTGCAATTGTGCCGCTGGGTGAGTGGGTGCTGGAGGAGGCTTGCCGGCAGTTGCGGCTGTGGGAGGAAATGTTTGGTTTCGATCAAGCTTTGATTATGAGTGTAAATTTATCTGGGAAGCAGTTTGCTCAGCCGGATTTGGTCGATCGCATTCAGGTGATTTTGGAAACAACGGGTTTGAGTGCCGAGAGTTTGAAGTTGGAGATTACTGAGAGTGTGGTGATGGAGGATGTGGAGTCGGCGATCGCGGTTTTGAAGCAGATGAAAGCGTTAAATGTCAAGTTGGGAATTGATGATTTTGGTACGGGTTATTCGTCGTTGAGTTATTTGAGTCGGTTTCCTACGGATACTTTGAAGGTTGATAAGTCGTTTGTGGGGCGGATGGAGATCGAAAGCGAGGGGGAGAATGTGGCGATCGTGCGGACGATTGTGGCGCTGGCTCACGCTTTGGGTATGGATGTGATTGCTGAGGGTGTGGAGACGGCGGCACAATTAGCTAGGTTGAGGTCGATCGGCTGCGAATACGGTCAGGGTTATTTTTTTGCTAAGCCGTTACCGAGCGAGGCTGCGACTGCTTTGATGGCTTCCGAGCCGCAGTGGTAAATCCTGTTTTTTTCACATAGTCCTGGCCGCAGAAACCGGCTTTGATGAACGAAAATCGATCGTGCAACACCATAGATCCCGGTTGCCAAACCCGGTTTATTTTGTTTTTGTGGGTAATTATTTTCACGGTTCAGTTATATTGTCAAGCGCAATAATTAGTATTTCCTTTGGCTTAGGACTAAAATGCAATCTTAACTTGCCCGTTGCTGAAGATATTTCAAACTTTAAGGCCATATCTTGAGTTTAACTTGGTTCAATTTTAATTGGAGTATCAATGACAATGGGAAATGTATTTTCGTTTTCATCTTTTAAATAAAAGTGGTTGCAGTGGTTGTTCACTAAATAGCCACACTTTCCCTCATTGACAATACAAACACTCAAAGTTATTCCACAGTGGCGCTGAACATCATTAACTGTGATGCTAATCTCGCTAATTCTCAGCGTTTCCTTAATATATCCGTAGGTTACAGGATTAAAAGCTAAAAGCTTCATTACTAACTTATCTACAGTAGTATAAGGATTTAATTCATAGATTTTATCATCACCAGCAGCTCTATTTTTTGCCATTTCCATCCGTAACCAGGCTGCATTTTCAATAGCTGTTTTAGTCAGGTTTTGAAGTCGAGGATAAATGGAAATATCTGCTTTTTTAGAATAGCCTGTAAAATAACCTGCTTGTTCCAAATAATCAATAACATTCTGCGATTTAGGGAAAGCAGTTCGATTCTGTTCGTAATGCAATAAAATCCAATGTTCAAAAGCAATACTTGAAAACGCTAACTTAATACCGTGTTTCTGTGCATCGGAAAATGCTTTTTCATGTTTGGTATAACCATCTTTATCAAAAACTGCCCAAACTTCGTTATAATTGTTTATTTCTTGTTTGGCGAGTTTGACCAGATTCACCGCATCTGTTTTAATAGATTCACCTTCTTTTTTTGAGGCTTTTATTTGGTCTTCTTCACTTGGATAAACGGTGATGGCATATTTTTCAAATACATCATTTTCCTGAGCAATCCGCTCAAAGTAAATCCGTTCCGTATTAGTTCCTTCACATACTATGTAGATGGACTGCTTTAACTGTCTTAATTTTCTTTTTGTTTGTCTACTCATCGCCAAAAATAAATTCAACTTCTTTAATATTAGGCTGACCACCAAATTTACCTTGCATATACCATAGGTCAAAAGGTTCATCACCTTTTACCTTATCAAAGTCTTGGGCAGAAAAGAGTTGGGTTTCACCATATTTATTTTTTTCGGTAAACCAGATTTGATCTTTTCTGAATAATTCTCGATCTAGTAGAGTGGTTTCATGGCTGGTAAAAATTAGTTGGGCATTACGGGGATTAGTTAATGGATGGTGAAATAACTTAATTAAGAACTTACACAGTTTAGGATGTAAACTATTATCTATTTCATCAATAGCTAGAATATGACCTCTCTTTAAGATCAATAAAATCAAAGCGCCTAGACCGTAAAGTGTAATAGTTCCGATTGATTCTTTTTGGAAAAATTTAAAATTAGTTACACCTTCTGATACGCCATCTCCAAAAGTCTTATGGACGGCAAACAATTCATACTTATTGTCACTAATAATGAAATTTTTAATTCCCTCTGGCACCTCATCAGCAAATTCAAACTTAACATTCTTTTCTTCAAATTGAATGTTTTCTATCTGAGTATCAGCTATTTTGATGAGTTTATCCAACTGTCTTTTGAGCTTTTGATCTTCTTGTAATAATTGATTAACATGATGTACTAATGAACTCCTCATGTGAGGATCGTTGGCTGCAAAACAAGCATATGTTTTTAAGTATTCATAAATTTTTTGCATTTGTTCATGTTCTTCACGGGCTACTTTTGATAAATAAGGATATTTAGTTAAGGCTTTGGTTGAAAACCCTCGCTTGTCTTGAAAATAATCACCGCGCTTGACCTCGTTTTTTGTACGAATAAATAAGTTGGCTTGTCTTTTATGTGGATAAAAATCTAGCTGTTCGTGATGAACTTCTCGACTGTCAAAAGCAAGTTGATACTTATACATAATTCCTTCAATAATAAAACTAAGCTTGAAGATTGAAGGCTGGCTTAACCACGACTTGTCTAACTCGAATGGTTCGTAATAAGGAATATTGTCATCAACATCAATATTTAGAGTGTGAAAATAGGCGATCAGTGTATTCAAAGCCTTGAGAATATTTGACTTGCCAGAAGCATTTGCTCCATAAATCGCCGCAGAGTCAAGCAAGCGCAGTTTATTACCTTCGATTGGCACAAAAGTATTGTCATTCTTCCTGGTGGAAGAGTCGGCAATCATGCTTAATGTTTGCTCTTCTTTAATTGACCTAAAGTTACTGACTGAAAATTCAATTAACATAAAGTAACTCAACTTTTAATGCGATAGACTTAGCAAATATAGGCCGATAAAATAGATAGATAAATACCTCTTAATTATAACTCTTGACGGACGTTACAAGATATTATAGAGGTGTATGAATTTTTGTAAACCGACTAGGCTACTCAAAACGACGATCGCCTACCTTTGAGTGACTGTTGTCCGCTTGTATGTCACAATAAACAAGCAATTATTATATTTTGAGTTATCCTGTGAGTCCTACTGCCGAAGTCAGCAATACCCTAAATGCGGGCGCTCTACCAACCGTTACCGCTACTCCAGCCCGCCGCGCTGTTTTTCCCTTCACTGCGATTGTTGGCCAGGAGGAGATGAAACTGGCGCTGCTGTTGAATGTCATCGATCCCAAAATTGGCGGGGTGATGATTATGGGCGATCGAGGTACTGGTAAATCTACCACAATCCGCGCCCTCACTGATTTGCTGCCGGAAATTGAGGTGGTGGCTGACGATCCTTTTAACAGTCATCCCAGCGATCCAGATTTGATGAGCGATGAGGTGCGCGATCGCACTTTATCTCAAACTGACATTAAAATCGCCCGCAAAAAAGTCCAAATGGTAGACTTGCCTCTAGGCGCTACCGAAGACCGAGTTTGCGGTACGATCGACATCGAGAAAGCTTTGTCGGAAGGTGTTAAAGCTTTTGAACCCGGTCTTTTAGCTAAAGCTAACCGCGGCATTCTGTACGTTGATGAAGTCAATTTGCTCGACGATCATTTAGTCGATGTTTTGCTCGACTCTGCCGCGAGCGGTTGGAATACTGTTGAAAGAGAAGGCATTTCGATCCGCCACCCGGCTAAGTTTATTCTCATCGGTTCCGGCAACCCAGAAGAAGGAGAATTGCGGCCGCAGTTGCTCGACAGATTCGGGATGCACGCAGAAATTCGGACTGTGAAAGACCCGAATTTAAGAGTAGAAATTGTCGAACAGCGATCGAGCTTTGACCAAAATCCAGCGGAGTTTCTCGCGAAATACCAGCGCGAACAAGATGAGATGCAGCAGAAGTTGGTGGAAGCTCAGGAAAGGTTGAAATCGGTAACTATCGATCGAGAGTTGCGGGTAAAAATCTCCCAAGTCTGCGCTGAATTGGACGTAGACGGGCTGCGGGGCGATTTGGTGACAAATCGGGCTGCGAAAGCTTTCACGGCTTTGGAGTGCCGCACAGAGGTGACTGTGGACGATATTCGCCGGGTGATGACTCTGTGTTTGCGGCACCGGTTGCGGAAAGACCCGCTAGAATCAATAGATTCGGGGTATAAAGTGACTAAAGTGTTTGATCGGGTATTCGGCCTAGAAACAACTGAGGGGTAATTAATAATTGGTAATTGGTAATTGGTGGTGAGGAAACATTTCCCAAATTTTTAATGCCTCCTTCCCCATTTCCAATTACTAATTCGGGCAATGGAAAAACGAATTTTAGGATTAGATCCCGGCTTAGCAAATCTCGGCTACGGGGCAATTTGCTGTCAAATTGTCCCCGGTAAACAAGATGAAAACTTTGTTTCCATGATTGATTGCGGCGTCATACAAACAACGCCCAAACAGGAAATGGGACAGCGGTTGAAAACAATTTACGACGATTTACACGCGGTAATTGAAGAGATTAAACCTGATGTAGCAATTGCCGAAAAATTGTTTTTTTACAAGATGGGAAATACCATACTTGTAGCGCAAGCGCGCGGCGTTTTGACACTGGTATTAGCGCAGTGTAGAGTGCCACTTTTCGAGTTTACGCCGGCTCAAATTAAGCAAGCTTTGACAGGGCGCGGTAATGCGGATAAATCTGAAGTGCAAGAGGCCGTGGCGCGAGAGTTAGAGTTGGGTTATATTCCGAAACCCGACGATGCGGCGGATGCTTTGGCGGTGGCTTTGACTGGTTGGTACGATGATGATATTTGCCCCAAGAAAATACAGTTGGAAACAGAAAAAGTTTGATGCAATATCAAATCATGGGCAAATTAAGCACAAATCCGGGCAAGACATCTTCTCCCGATAAACTTACAGGAAATTGTACAATCTCTACTTCGCGAGAAGGGCGATAAATTTCTACTTGTTCGTCTTGAGGATTAATCAGCCAACCCAAGCGCAAGCCGCTGTTTAGATATTCCTGCATTTTCTCCTGAAGCTGCCGCAGCGGGTCTGTGCGCGATTCCCTACGGGATAGCTTCGCTTCACGCAATTCTATGACAAAATCAGGACAAATCGGCGGAAATTTCTCTTGTTGTTCATCCGTTAAAGCAGACCATCTTTCCAAGCTAACCCAAGCCGCATCAGGCGATCGATCGCCTTTATTAGGCAACCGAAAAATTGTTGAAGAACTAAACACTCTCCCTAGCTGAGTTTGACGGTTCCACAAGCCCAAATCAGTAATTAAATCGGCTTCTCGATTGCCGCTGACTCCGCCTACTGGTGACATAATGATAATTTCTCCTTTAGCAGTCCGTTCAAATTGCCAATCTTGATTCATCTGGCATAAACGGTAAAACTGTTCGTCTGTTAGTTGGACAGTATCTAAGTTTAAAGTAACGGTCGTCATTTTTCCTAACTCCCTAAAAATATGAGTCCTGCAAACTTATTTGAGCGTCGCATTTTGTCAATTTTAACATCACTCTCCATAGCCCGGACTTAAGCTTTAATACCAGGGCTTAAGCCCCATCCAGACTATTGCGAGGTGCAAAATATTAGTTAAAAATATAATTAAGTTCCATCGCCTAATTCCCACCTCAATCAAAAAATGCTATAATATCAACTTTAATTGCTAAACTTATCCCGCCAGCAGAGAACACAGGAAAATAATATGGTGATTATTACCTCACAACAAATTGCCCAATTTCGCTCACAATTAGCCGAATATCCCGAAGCCCTA
Organism: Microcoleus sp. Pol7_B2; assembly: GCF_036701035.1. Taxonomy (NCBI): domain Bacteria; kingdom Bacillati; phylum Cyanobacteriota; class Cyanophyceae; order Oscillatoriales; family Microcoleaceae; genus Microcoleus; species Microcoleus sp. Pol7_B2. The sequence continues at coordinate 39,060 of NZ_JAUBQB010000017.1, forward strand.
AAAGCCCTAGACGCCATCGAAGATTGCGAAGGTAACATCGAAGATGCAGCGATATCTCTAGCAATTCAAGCCGGCCAAGAACCGAATATCTCGGAAAATTGGTTAGACGGATTGGCCAAAAGATGCCGCGTTGCTATCTGCAAATCCGAGGTTAAAGAAGAGTTGAAAAACGGACAATTGAATGCAGCATTTAGAGATTTAGTAGCAGCAAAAATTTGCCCTAATATTTTGGTGACTTCGGTGATTATTTATGTATTTAAAACTGGGGTGGATGAGTTTTGTGAACCTCTCGAATATAAACTATAAGGCAATCCAGACATTTAAAAAGTAGGTGAGGCGAAGCTATCCCGAAGGGTAGGGAATCGCCCTCATTTCTCAAAACATGATACAACGAGGCGATCGCAACTCTTCTCTACCCCTTTGCACTACTGTACCCAGCCGACCTCAAATCCGGCGACAAACCCAAAGATTTCCCCAGCAAACGAGCAAGTTGCACTAAAAAATTAGCAGTATCTTCGTCACCTTCGCGCGCCATAGAAGCCGATATCTGGATTAGCATTTGCACAAATCCCGCATCAATTAAATCGGAACAGGAACTCAAAACCTCTGGTTCTTGGCCGTTGGGACAAGTAAGCACTCGCTCGATTAAGTTCAAATAAGCCTCTTGGCGTTCTGGATTCATTTTGGCAGAAGCTGTACAGTAAATAATTTATTATTACGTTTAACTCAGCCCTGTCAATCAGGCGATCGAATAAGCGATCCCCGTTTTTACTCTAGAAACTCCATTCAGTCAGGAATAGACAGAAGCTTAAAGAAAATCTTAAGTTTCTCAATGCTAGTTGAGTTGAGGTAAGCTGCCCCGAGGCGCCCCCTAGAATTCAAGCTAAGCTGCGCCAATAATAACCCTAAGATTCAAGGGAATTAAGAATATACAAAATGAAAATAGGAATATTTTTAGGAAATCTAGGAAACCCCGCCATCTACTATCCCAAACTCGCCACAATTACCGGCGGAGTCGCGGCGAGTATTTTTCTTTGCCAATTATTGCAATGGCAATCACAAAAGTCCAACTCCGGCGAATGGATGAAAACTAACAGCACAGAAATAGAAAAAGCAACGGGTTTAAATCAGGAAGAACAGGAATTAGCGAGAAAGCAGCTCAAAATGCGATCGCTCCTGAAAGAAAAATTAATAAATCCCCACACGGATACCCTAGAACTCTGGGCGGACATTGATGCTTTCGAGGAAAAACTCAATAACTTTGAGACACCGAATCCGCCAGATATTATAACACCGATAAGCCGCGAAAACAACAATCACCCTGTAGCAATCTTCCGCGAAACATCACCCCCAAATCATGTAGTTAAAACCGACAAATATTTCGGGCAGCCCCGCCAGCAAATAGCCGTTGCTGTCACGCCTAATTACCGATTTAGCGGCCCTTGGGATTCCCAAGAACAACTGCACAACTTTCAGCGAGCTTTAGAAGCATATGCTCAAGAGCGCAGCTTAGGATTTGGCAATCCTTCTGGATGGGCATTTAAAATTATTGACAGCATGACAAAAGGCTTAACCTCAACTTTTTGGGATGAATTTATCGCCGGAATTCCTTTAGGAGAAAGTCAAAAAGTTAAGCGAGATTGGGAAATCGAGCCGGAAGTGCCTTATCCTGCTTTTGAAGAAGAGCGAATTCAGTATTACGTGCACAAAGGCGAACCCCTAGAAGCAGCAGTCTCTAAAGCTCGTGCTGACTTGAGAAACCCGGTTTTGGGCAAAGATTTGTGGGAGGGATTTCTGCGAAAGTGCGATCGTCTTGCTGATGATGCGCTCAAAGCAAAACAGCAGGGCGTTGACACACCATATCTGCCCTCTTCCTTCAATGAAAAACCGCAAATCACCAAGGATAGCGTTATGCGGAAGTTAGGGGCGATCGCGCCTCAATCCGGCTTAAATCAATCCACATCTGAAACAATTGCTGAACCACCAAAACTCGAACAAAAAGAGCCACCAACCGCCGCCGAAATCCCCAGTATTTCCTCTTTGCAAAAAGCTTACCAAACTCCTCTCGGCCGAAGTATAGTTGAAAAACAAATCGCTGCCAACCCCGACTGGGGCTACGAAATAGTTGACGGCGAAATAGTCGAATCAATCCCTTTTTAATGAGGCTGATATGAAAGCCATTAGCGATATCAATCCCCTGGGAGAAGAGCGACCCAATCCTTCTAAGGAAGAGAGAGAAAAACTGCGGGGGGAAAGGTTGCAGCGAGAAAGAGATGAAGCATATCAAATGTTAGTTGAACTATGCAATTTTGGCGAATATGACATGGCCGAGCAGTTGGCAAATCGACATTTTAATTGGGGTTATGAAATAGTTGATGGGATTGTGATAGAAAGGATAGATTAGGTTTGTTGTCACCCGACGATTGAAATTGCGTCTACTTTCATGGGCAGGCAAGAGGCATACTTCCCAAGAAACTTGATATGTTGTGGAACAGGCATCTTGCCTGTTCCTAAGAATATGTGCCGGCTCTCCGGTCTACCCCACAAGAAACTTGATATGTTGTGGAACAGGCATCTTGCCTGTTCCTAAGAATGGTGCAAGTTGATTACCGCAATCTCTATGTTACAATTCTAACTAAAACTTAAATAACTATCAAAATATGACGACAACTATTAATGCCAAAAACCTAACGTTATCAGAAGTACACCGTCTGTTCGGCTTTCAAAAACAGTACACTAACTCATTTACCTCTCTGTTATCCCTTGAAGATATGACAGAACACGAACAGCAGGAAATTATACAAATTAGGGATGACTTCGATGACTACATTTCAACTGATCGAGTTTCTGAAGGACTGGTAAAAGCTCTGACTACCTTTCCCTTAATGCGATTGGCTGGCTTCTACCGCCGCCCGATCAAAATTAGTTTAGAACAAGACATAGCCGAAATTAGCATTGAAGAGGAAGATACTATCATTAAAGGACGGTTTGATATCTTAGCTGTCAACAGGATAAAACCCATCAGAAGCGATACATATTTTTGGGTTTTGGTGATTGAAAGTAAAAATTCTGGAATTAACGCATTGATGGGTTTATCCCAATTGCTAACCTATGCTTATCAAAATTTAAAATATCAGGATACAATCTGGGGCTTGACAACAAACGGAATGCATTATCAGTTCGTCAATATTCAGGGGGGCAATCACCCAACCTATCAACTAATGCCTTTGCTAAACCTGATGGAGTCCGACTCTTCAATTTTGTTGCTGCAAGTGTTAAAAGCTATTTGCAAACTATAAAAAAAGAGGCAGAGAAAATTCCCCGCCTCCAATCTGCAATGACTGTTAACCTAAAAATTAGATTAGCCAGCCAATACTTTTTAGTAGCCTCTGGTGTTAGGCTTGTGGACGATGAAGCTCAGCACTTGGCACTGCTTCACGTTGTCAAAACCCATGACGCGGATGTAGCAACCAGGATTATCTTGACGGCAAGCTTGAACTTCTGTCATGATTTCTTGGACGCTGCGAGCACCAAACAAAGGCAGCTTCCACAGAGTCCAATAGCGCATTTCAGCGGCAGAGGTTTCGTTGAATTCTACGCCGGGAATGTAGCCTTGATCCAGGATGTACTGGAGTTGCTTGGCAATTTGCGCGTCTGTCAGCGGGGGCAAATAGGACAGAGTTTCGTAACGACGCTCTTTAGGTAAAGTCTTCATTTTTTGTATCTCTAAGGTGTGTGTTCGATCGCACTTGCCGATCGATTAACTCGACAAATTATCCAGATTCGGTTCAGAATCTATTGATGTTTCAGGATTACTGCTAGGAACAGACCAATTAAGTTGCGTAGTTCGCTCTAAATGCTGGCGTCTGTGTTCCATATTCGCCTGTTGAATGCCAGTACAAACCATTTCTGGCAAAAATTCCGTCACATCGTGAGCCAGATACTCTCGCACAGTCATGATCCGAAATCCTAAATCTTGATTTTCCCTCAGCAACTCTTGAATGTATGCTTCTCCATCTTGGATTTTGGCCTTCGTGGAAAAGTCGTTCAACCAGATTGCCAAAGGAGGATTGGTTTCGCTCAACTGAGCGACCACCATCCGCACGGATTGATAGGTTAGGTAACTTGCCAGCACCTTAGCGGTGTCTTTCGCAACTTGTTTGAGATCCATTTTGACCCCAGCCCCCTCAAATTTTAGATTTTGGATTTTAGATTTTGGATGCAAACTTACTTGTAAATCTTCTTCAAAGATAAAGACTTCCTAGCAAGTTTGCGACCTAAAACCTAAAATCTCCAACCAAAAATCCTTAAAGGGTATCCATTGCCTCGAACTCAAACTTGATTTCTTTCCAGAGTTCGCAAGCAACAGCCAGTTCAGGAGACCATTTGCAAGCTTCGCGGATCACGTCGCCGCCTTCGCGCATCAAGTTGCGGCCTTCGTTACGAGCTTGGACGCAAGCTTCCAAAGCAACGCGGTTAGCAGTTGCACCAGGTGCATTACCCCAAGGGTGGCCCAAGGTGCCGCCGCCGAACTGCAAGCAGGAGTCGTCGCCGAAGATTTCCACCAAAGCCGGCATGTGCCAGATGTGGATACCACCAGAAGCAACCGGCATGACACCGGGCATGGAGGCCCAATCTTGGGTGAAGTAAATACCGCGGCTGCGGTCTTCTTCGATGTGGTCTTCGCGCATCAAGTCTACGAAGCCCATCGTGATGCCTTTTTCGCCTTCGAGTTTACCCACAACTGTACCGGAGTGCAGGTGGTCGCCGCCGGACATCCGCAAGCACTTGGCAAGCACGCGGAAGTGGATACCGTGGTTTTTCTGACGGTCGATAACTGCGTGCATGGCGCGGTGGATGTGCAGCAAAATACCATTGCGGCGGCACCATTTAGCCAAGGTGGTGTTAGCAGTGAAACCACCTGTCAGGTAGTCGTGCATGATGATGGGGGTTTTGATTTCCTTAGCGAACTCAGCCCGCTCCATCATTTCTTCGCAGGTGGGGGCAGTTACGTTGAGGTAGTGACCCTTGACTTCGCCGGTTTCTGCTTGAGCTTTTTCAATAGCTTCTTGAACGAACAGGAAGCGATCGCGCCAGCGCATGAACGGTTGCGAGTTGATGTTTTCGTCGTCTTTGGTGAAGTCCAAACCGCCGCGCAGAACTTCGTAAACGGCACGGCCGTAGTTCTTAGCAGACAGACCCAATTTGGGCTTAATTGTACAACCCAGCAAAGGACGGCCGTACTTGTTCAATTTGTCCCGCTCAACGGTAATACCGTGAGGAGGGCCTTGGAAGGTTTTCAGGTAAGCAATGGGAATCCGCAAGTCTTCCAACCGCAGAGCGCGCAGAGCTTTGAAACCGAACACGTTACCGACCAAAGAGGTCAGCAAGTTGGTGACGGAACCTTCTTCAAACAAATCCAAAGGATAAGCAATGAAGCAGATGTACTGGTTGTCTTCACCGGGAACTGGCTCGATGTCGTAGCAGCGACCTTTGTAGCGGTCGAGGTCGGTCAGGAGGTCAGTCCACACAGTTGTCCATGTACCTGTGGAAGATTCAGCAGCTACAGCAGCGCCGGCTTCTTCAGGGGGTACTCCCGGCTGCGGTGTTACCCGGAAAGCCGCCAAAACATCTGTATCCTTTGGGGTGTAGTCCGGCGTGTAATACGTTAGTTTATAGTCTTGAACTCCGGCTTTATACCCAGCCTTTGATTGAGTTTGGGTTTGCGCGTAAGCCATATCTCGCTTCCTAGTATTCGCTTAATTTTTTTGCCCGATCGCAGGCTGTTAAAAATATATCAATAAAGTGGCGTTCTCAAATTTTAATATTCTTTTAATCATCATAAGTATTATTTATTTTGCTTTACATTAGGCAAATATTTGTAACATATCTTATGAAAAGCCAGCGGCGAAGGATGCAGGAGGAAAGGCTGGGGATCGCAGAGCGGGGAGGAATTTCGCTTGAGCGGAAGATATGGTGCAGCGAGCCGAACAGCGAATCAATACGGTTTATGTAAAGAATTTAATACTTAAAAATCAGAATTAGTAAGGGGTAATGGGTCTGGGCTAAGTAGTTAGAAATACCTAAAGTTGTGGATGGCAGTTGAGATCGATCTCAACAGCAATCCTGTATGCAATCTAAAATCCAAAATCCAAAATCTAAAATCTAAAATCCCGCGACTTCCAGACCGTCAACTCAAAAATCGACAGCATACCACATAATATGGACAGGACTTGTGCAGCAAGAGTAAGCTCGTTTCTCAAACCAAATCCGCCGTTACAGCCATTTAACCTCGCTGAAAACCGGGTTTCTGCGTGAGCTGCGCGTAAGTCTAGTATGGATATTTAGCCCCATTTTTACTCTGGTTGTGCCTCACCCCCCTTCAAAAGCCGTTCACTGCATCAATCCAGATTGCCCAAGGCCCTACCCTCAGACTTGGGGCAACAATTTTTGTCATAGTTGCGGGGCTCCCCTGCGGCTAAAAAATCGCTACGTGCCTGTAGAAAGCCTCGGTTCCGGGGGTTTTGCAGCAATTTTCACAGTTTGGGACACAGAAACTCAAACCGATCGCGTCCTGAAAGTGTTGCTCGAAACTTCCGCGAAAGCCCTGAAGCTGTTCGAGCAAGAAGCTTGGGTTTTGGCTCGTTTGCGGCACCCGGGCGTCCCGAGAGTCGAGCCGGACGGTTATTTTCACGTCCAAACGCAAAATTTTGCAGGCGGCGAGGGAAATCCTGCGGCGAAGCGGCTGCCTTGTTTGGTAATGGAAAAGATTCACGGCAAAACTTTAGAAGAGGTTCTCGACGAGCACCCTCAGGGGTGTCCGCAGGAATGGGTGTTTAGTTGGCTGAGTCAAGCTGTGGAAATTTTAGAGGAGTTGCACAGGTGTCAGATTATTCACCGCGACATTAAACCCTCAAATTTGATGCTGCGAGACCCGGAATCGCCCCAAGTTTTGCTAAGCAAGGGTTTGGGCGGACTGCAATTGGTGGCGATCGACTTTGGGGGAGTTAAACAAATGGGCGGTGTCGAATCGGTGGGGAAAGATTCTCGGAGTTCGACGCGGTTGATTTCGCCCGGGTACAGTCCGCCGGAACAAATTGTGGGCGGCGGTGTGGTGCCGGCGACGGATTTTTATGCCCTCGGACGGACTTGCATTCACTTGCTGACGGGGAAGTATCCGGCGGAAATTGAAGATCCGATGACGGGAGAGTTGCGGTGGCGCCACATTGTATCTGTGAGTCCGGCTTTGGCGAATTTGTTGGACGATATGGTGCGATCGAACGTGCAGCAGCGTCCGGCGACGGCTGGCGATGTTCGGGCGCGTTTGCAGGAGATTTATGCTAGGAGTAAGGGCAAAATCGCGATCGCCCCAATCGGCCAAGCTATTGTAGAATTCTGCCGGCAAGTAGTGGTGGCGGGGGCGCAAAAAACTGTCAGCCTGACTGGTGTTGTGTTCGGCGCGATCGCCCAAATCGTGGTAGCTTCTCTGGATACGGGCTGGGAAATGGTGCTAGGTGGCGTTGGTGGAACTGCCGGGGCGATCGGCGGTTTGGTTTTGGGTTATGCTTCGCCTCTAGGCCCGGAAATTGCCAGTTTTCTGAATGAAGGTTTGCAGCAATTAATGCCTAACATGACTTTCGCTGTCGGGCCGGAAGTGCTGCTGTTTGGGTTTGCGGGGTTCGGAACTGCGATCGGTTTGACTGATGCGGGGAGTTTTCGCCAGCAAAAACAGTATTGGCTGTCTGGATTGATGGGAGCTCAGGGTTATTTGTTGGCGGGTTTGTGCTGGATGGAAGCAACAGCTTCTAGCGGTGTGCAGGGGGTTATTTTGGGAGCTTTTGCGATCGCCTCTTTGACTGTGGGAATGGGTTTGCGGAGCCATCAATTAGTTCACGCTTTGGTAGTGGCTGTTTTCTCTACGGGAATGTTTCTGTTGCTGAATGCTTGGAACATTTTTCCGGGGAGTTTCTTTGGGATTTTGTCACTGTCTAACGTTACCTTCGGCTGGCTGCAAGTTTGGGGTTCAATTGTGTTTTTTGGTTTGTTGGGAAGTGCGATCGGGCTTTGTTTGGGAGTAAGTCATTATTTAGTTGTGCCTTTGTTGCGGTGGTTGGGCTGGAAGTAGGAATTAATTAATTCCAGATTAAATAAACATTTTCAGCATCGAGCTAAAAATTACAGTTTTTGGTCGGGCAAGATGCCCACCCCACAATAATTTTAATATATTGAGAGTGTAAATTATATCGTTTCCGTTTGATTCAGACAAGTCTGATGTTAAATTTTGTAGGGCCGGGTAAACCTGCCAATAATTGCCCACAATCGACAATCTCATAAACCGGCCCCGGCGCATAGTTTATGCAGAGTTGGTATTAGTTAGGTTTAGATTAGCGTAAAATCGGCGACAGTGATGTTTGCAGCAGAGACTTGATCGAGAATGGCTAATAGTTCGCCGGTATTCGCGAGCGCAATCGACGCAGCATTATTGTTTTGAGTAATTGCCAGTTGCTCAAAAGTCAGACCGCCGCTTAATACCAGCAAGTCTCGATTGTCTTCAAAATCAATTACAGTATCAGTGCCGCCAAATGACAGCACAAATCGATCGCTCCCGAGATAGCCCCTCAAAGTATCGCCACCCTCACCGCCAATCAGCCAGTCATCGCCAGCACCGCCGCACAGCGAGTCATTCAAGCCCGCATCACCCGTTAGCGCAAGGCTCTCGGTGTCTCCAAGCAAGGTGTCATTGCCATCACCGCCGCAAAGCAAATCGCTGGCTTTATCGCCAAATACGCGATCGTCCCCAGCATCGCCCAAAACAGTGTCGTTACCCTTGCCGCCGCGTACCGTATCGCTGCCATCGCCCCCAGAGACAGTATCGCTGCCCTTATCGCCCCGCACCAAGTCGTCGTCTGCGCCGCCAACAGCGAGGTCATCGTTCTTGCCCGCATATATAGTATCGTCGCCTGCACTACCGTCGAGCCAGTCATTGCCCTCGTTACCAAACAGTAAGTCGCGATCGAGAATTGAGCCGACAGGAATGTTGCTGAAAATTCCGCCAATTATGGTGTCGTTCTCTTGTTGGCCAATGATGATATCGTTGCGAGCATTGCCGTTGATAGCGTCGTTGGAATTGGTGCCAGTCAGGGTGTCATCGCCATTGCTACCGCCAAGCGTGAAAGCAACTGAAGCAAAATTTGGGATCACAATTCGATCGCAAATACAGGGATCGGGAGTTGGCGCAGGAGTCGGAGTTGGCGCAGGAGTCGGAGTCGTCGCAGGAGTCGGAGTTGGAGTAGGGGCTGGCGCTGGCGCTGGAGTTGGCGCAGGTATTGGCGCAGGAGTCGGAGTTGGCGCAGGTGCAGGAGTTGGCGTTGGCGCTGGGGTCGGAAGTGTCGGTGCTGGAGTCGGAGTTGGCGCTGGCGTTGGGGTCGTCTCTGCTGGAGTCGGAGTTGGCGCAGGCGTTGGAGTCGTCTCTGTTGGAGTCGGAGTTGGCGCAGGCGTTGGGGTCGTCTCTGTTGGAGTCGGAGTTGGCGCAGGCGTTGGAGTCGTCTCTGTTGGAGTCGGAGTTGGCGCAGGCGTTGGAGTCGTCTCTGTTGGAGTCGGAGTTGGCGCAGGCGTTGGAGTCGTCTCTGTTGGAGTCGGAGTTGGCGTAGGCGTTGGAGTCGGAGTTGGCGCAGGCGTTGGAGTCGGAGTTGTCGCTGGAGTCGGAGTTGGCGCAGGCGTTGGAGTCGGAGTTGTCGCTGGAGTCGGAGTTGGAGTCGTCTCTGTTGGAGTCGGAGTTGTCGCTGGAGTCGGAGTCGGAATTGGTATGGGCGCGCTGATATCCCGCACGAAGACATCCATAGCGTTGTTAGTATCCCCAGTCACCAGGTTGGTGGCAAGAGAGTAGAACGCCACATAGCGCCCGTCCCCTGAGATGGATGCCGGCGTGGATGGGCCATTTCCTCGGTTGCCGTTAGAGTCTACAGAGATGCGCTTAGTGGTGTTGTTAACGGTGTCCCGCACGAAAACGTCCAATGCGTTAGTCTGGGTTGTTGTTGAACCGCTCTGTGTAAGGGTCGTATACTGAGAGTCAAACACCACATAGCGTCCGTCCCCTGAGATGGATGGGGCGGCGTTGCCGGGCTTATCTAGATCGAATGATGATACTAAGGTGGTGGTGCTGTTGAGGGTGTCCCGCACGTAGATGTTACTATCGAAGGGATTAGCGTTGTTGCTCAATTTATCAGCAGATGTAAAGGCCACATAGCGCCCGTCGGCTGAGATCGACGCCTGCCGGGAGTGCCTATTCTCTTTCCCCTGTTGGCCGTTGGAGTCTACTGAGATGCGGGTGGTGGTTTTTGTAACGGTATCCCGCAAAAAGATGTCACTAGAGTTGTTCGTGTCCCCACTCACCAGGTTGCTGGCACCAGATTCAAACGCCACATAGCGCCCGTCGGCTGAGATTGATGGGTTGTACGAGCTCTCATTCCCCTGACTGCCATTCGAGTCAAGGGAGATGAGGGCGGTGGTGCTGTTGACGGTATCCCGCAGGAAGATATTAATCCGTCCGTTAGTGTCCCCACTTACTAGGTTGCTGGCAGCAGATGCAAACGCCACATAACGCCCGTCGTCTGAGATGGATGAAATGCCGGATGCACCATTTCCTTGATTGCCATTGGAGTCAACAGAGATGCGGCTGGTAGTGTTTTTTACGGTATCCCGCAGGAAGATATCAGCCTGTCCGTTAGTGTCGCCGTTTACTAGGTTGGTGGCACCAGACATAAAAGCCACATAGCGCCCGTCGGCTGAGATTGACGGATACAGGGAACTACCATTTGAGTTAGCCGAGATCAGGCTGGTGGTGCTGTTGACGGTATCCCGCAGGAAGACATCACGCACTTGGTTCGTGTCGTCCTTCACGAGCTTGCTGTCAGCAGACGCAAAGACTACATAGCGCCCGTCACCTGAGATAGATAGATTGAAGTAAGCCCCTGGGTCGCCCTCACCCTGGTTGCCATTGGAGTCTACGGAGACGCGGGTGATGGACTCGGCAAAAAGGCCCTGGTAGTTCGCCATTACTGCAGGTTCAAAGGCTAACGGGGTCTTAATTTGCCCGATCGCGCATTCCAATTCCCAGTCGCCACCGAGTTCAGCACAGCCAATCAGCTTGGCGGAGGCGGCGACATTTGCACCCGTGAGGAAAGCTAGGCGTTGAATGAACGCAACCTCTCCTCCTTGCCCTTCTCCCCTCTCCTCGCAGTCCCGGAGGTAGGGCGTGAGGTCAGATGCCACATTGCAACCGTAAATGAGCAGATCCGCACCATCTGTTAAAGCGCGCCGCCACTGCTGCAACAAACTGCCATATTTGTCTAAATTATGCCAACTTAGCTGCGCGTTCCCTAGTTTCAAGCTACCTGGGCTGCCGTGGGAAACAATATGAACGCTGGTAATTCCGGTGCGCGAGTCCAAAACCTCGCTAATTTGCTTTACTCCGTCCCGCCCGCGATCGAGAATTATCACTTCAATTCCCGGTTTGACCCCCTTCACCAGGTTTTCCCAGTCCGCAACAGCGGGGTCAACGAACATTATTGCCGATCGCGCGCTGCTGAAGGGACGCGCCCCATTCTTGCCATCTAGAGCCTGAAAATTGGCAGTTGATAAGTTTTTCATCCTATTATTTTTTGAGATTTTTTTTAACAAAGTAGAATTAACCACTGATTTTCTGTACTCCAAAACTGGTTATTAGCCCTCTATAGATTGCCTTTGAAATACAAGTGATTTGACCCATGAATAGACTTCTTGCAAAAGTCCCTTCGATCGAATTATTAGGCAGGCATAGACGCCTATCCCACCAGAAAAAATTACTCTTGTCGGATGGGCTGTTAGCCCGTCCGGGGCTATTTTTGCAAGAGGTCTAAAGTCCTACAAATTTTGAGTTCGCATATTGTCACCAGACCGAAGCGCGGCTCAGCTAAGATGGATTTGCCTTTCCCGGAGTGTAATTGAACCTAGGGACTTTGTTGGTCAGATCCACCTCAACGCTGCCACGCTCGAACGATCGGCGCAGAAGTTTGGGATTTTCGGAAACCTGTTGATATGGTTCAATCGGATTGCCGAAGTTGTAATAATACTCGGGGTACTCCCACCAGTAATCGTAGAGGTTGCTACGGTCAGAATAGCTAAAGTACGTCTTATTTCCTTCTGCAATCAAAAGATATGTGGCAAGTGCAAAACGGGCTTTTTCATCTCGGTTTGTGCTGTTACCAGGCGCACCGGCAATATAGTTGTTGCCTTTCTCAAGCCACTTCTGAGCCTGTTTAAGCTGATTTTCGATAGTGTTTGGGCTAAAATAGCCGTTCCCCCAGTCAAGTGCAAAGGCTTCTAGGAAGCCACCCTCTAAGTAGGGCTCGAAGCGATCCCACTCCGAGTTCGAGTTCCAGGGTGCTCCCTCAATCATATTTGCCCAGAGAGGGAAGTTATTGTCGTTGGTATGGAGGACGTTGTGAATACGCTTGACAAACTCGAAAACTGCATCGCCGTATTCTTGGCTGGACTGGTACTTCTCCAGTTGAGACTTGCAGTTCTCAGTAGGTGTAGGTTTGCACATATCCCGCCGCACCTTGTTCCAGCTCAACTCCAAGTTATCCAAGTAAATACCGTCCATTCCCGACTTGGGATGGTTGGGGGTACCCTTCATTTCGCGCAGCAGTCGGGCGATAAAATATTCCTGCCAGTCTTTATTGCCAGGGTTGGGGTAGTAGGCTTTTCCCCCACCGCCATCTCTAACAATTCGGTAATTTTCAAAAGACTGGAATGGTCTGACGTGGAGAAACCAGTCCTCAGTAGCTTGAATTGGCGGAGTATCTGGGTTGAGATCGTGGTCGAATGTGGTTCCCGTGGCGATGCTGTCCTGGATTTCGCAAAAAGCACCCTTATCCATAGTTACGTTGTTACTCCGTGCGCCGTCCCACTCTCGTTCCTTTTCGGTGCATACCTGCGTTCGCCCTATACGACTAAAGAACACGCGGTATGGGGGTCCCACCAGTTGCTCCATAATTATGTACTGCATGAGAGGACCCTGCAAGCCGAGGCGACGGTACTCCAACGCCTTGGGAGCGAATCCGCGATGAAATATCACAGCACTAAATTTTTGAGCAATCTCTTGTGGGGTAAGTTCTTGTTGAGTGGCAGGATTCTTGGGAACCTTGTAGATGACTGGGTGCTTGGTTGGAGTGGTGATTGTAATCGGGGAAATAGGGGAAATAACTGATTGTGTTGAGCTTGAAGTTGGCGCGGAAGTAGGTTCTTTCTCCAGACTAATCTTTGACCCCAAAGTTGGCGTGGAAGTTGTTTGAGGAAAAAGGGTATCAGCAAAAGCAGGCATATCCACCAAGAATGGTAGCGTTAGGGCGATCGCACAGAGAATGGCAAGCGCCCAAAAACTCGGCTTAACAAGTTTGATAGACATAATTTAAATCTTCTTATTTCCTGGTGTGAAAACACTGTTATGGATATTGGTGAAACTGAGTTTCGAGGTAGCGCTCGAAACTCAGAAGTTGTTGTGTCGGTTCATTACCAAAAGAGAGTATGCAGGTTAACTACTTGCTTCTCTGGCTAACTTTCCCGCATACACAACTTTTCAAAATGATTAGCTGTCAAACCCAATAGTTATTATTGACAGTTATGCAGTTTTAGCCTCCAAAAGTTTTACCTTTTCGGCTAATGCCGATATGGTATTTTGTTGCTCTTTCAGCGCTTGAGTTAACACGGCAACGATATCCATCGGACTGATCGTTTTTCTGTCATAAGTTGCCACTAATTCTGGGACATCTTCCGCGATAAATCCAAGATGCCGATTTTTGTCGCTATCTGCTTTGAAATTGAACTTAACGGGGTTGAGGTTTTTTAATGCCTCAACGGCTTCTTTTCCAGAAAGTTCGGCAATATTCTCCTTTAATTCCCTCGAAGACTTGAGTAGAATGCCATTGGCATAGACATCGCCTGTGACTCTGACATCGCCGACAGTGCCATTTGCTTGCAACCTCATTATTTCTTGTCCATCAGCAGGGCCTCCGACTCCTACAAAGATGAATCTGAATACATCCTCAGTATTGTCCCCCCATGCAATGACCGCATCTTGGCGATCATCCTTACCTTCAGGTTTTAAGCCAAAAAAGACATTATCGGTATTCTCAGAAACTAGGGTTCCTCTTACCATCCAAGAACGGTAACCACCAGTAGGCTGAGTAGGTAATCCGTCGGCAATATGCAACATCGATAGTGGATTATTCGCCCCGATGCCAACGTTGCCTTTGTTTTTAATTGTCAGTAAATCTTTTTTGCTAGTGCCGTCATTCCAGATAAATTTCGTCTGTCCGATGTCTTGTCCGTAATGAGTAAACACAAAGAAACTGTCATTTCCGCCGTCATAACTAAAATCATCTCCTACTCCAGAGGTTCGCAACATTTTAATGTTTCCTTTGGCCGAATTGAGGTGTAATTTAGCTTCTGGATTCGTCGTCCCGATGCCAACGTTGCCATTGGCTGTAACTGTTAGCAAATCACGATTCGTATGTGTGAAAAGACGGGCTTTTTTGTCTTTGTTATACCAGACAAAACGGTCGCCTGCTACTGGCGTTGTTGGCCAAGAAGTCAGGTTACGATCTACAAAACCAAATTCAGCTACTGGTCCTGCAACGTTAATTCCTCCTTGGCCTGTTGTTGCAGCAAATGGTCCGACTGCGGCGTAGCCGGTTACAAAAAGGTTGCCGTTGATTGTTGCGTCATCAGGCGCAAGTTGGTCGGACGCGGTTTCCGGCTGGGCATTCATGTTTTGGTTAGACTTATTTTGATCCGGCAGATTTTGGTCTGACATAATTTCCTCTTTGGTATTACAGAAAAGGCAGTGTTATTGAAATCATTTTGAGCAACGCTTTGCCGATCGACCAGTCACATCTTTGAGTTTCACTCAATTGAGGGACAGGATATTCTCGTTTGTTTGGGTTGCTGCTACAGTTCCTGTCAGTAACTAGAAGCAGGCTGGTTTGCTGCTATCAAAGTTCGACTGGTTGCGCCGCGCTTTCCAATCATTAAGTTTTACGAACGTTGCTGCTAATAGATGCAACCCTAGAGTAATTACGCAGCCGAGCTCGTATGATTACTCGAATGCGCGATCGGTCGGATTCGATCGGACTCTTGTTTCCCATATATCCAGAATGTCTTGCGTAAATGTCGCTAACTGCTCAATCTCGTGGCTCATTTTGCTCAACCTCGTTGCTCATTTTGCTCATTTTGCTCACTTCTCTAAGTAAAAACTCACAGTCTCTGTGTAACAAAATCTGACAAAAACTACGCATAATCCTTGGAGCTAGCGATAATGTAAGTGAAAGTGCAAGTTAATTAAGGATGAGCATGGCTTCTCTGAAATTGTCCGCTGAAGGCTTCCAAATTCTTGAAAGAGCTCGACGGCAGAAACGATGGGACAAAGGAGCAGAAGTCTTGTGCAGCGATGCTTTAACCTCAAAAGCTACTTTGAGACGGTTTTGGGCAAAGCAACCGATTCAGTACGATACTTTTATTAGAATTTGTCAGACTTTAGGAATAGAAAATTGGGAAGCAGTTGTCGATCGCACTCCAGAAAACTGTCTCCCCAGTAACAAAAAAGAGGGAGTACAGATCCCTAATCCTCTGAGTTTTACACTGCCAGAAAAGTTGCCCCCAGTTAGAAATTTTGCAGGGCGAATTCAAGAGCTGGAAACTATCAAAAATGAACTGCTAGCCCCCGATACTAAAGCAATTACAATTACCTCTGTCTGTGTTGTGGGTTTAGCAGGTATTGGCAAAACAACTCTCACTTCTCAATTAGTGCGTCAACTTCAGTCAGAAACCACACACTTTGCCGCCGTAACATGGGAATCTTTGCGTTCTGCTACAGGTATAGCCCCTGGTTTTGATTGGATTGTTGATTCGCTGTTGTTTACCCTCTCCGGCGGCGCAATTTCGACCGCCACTACCGTTCAAGATGATTATCTGAAAAAAACCGCCAGGCTGATCGAGTTACTCAAAAAACAGCCTTGTTTAATAGTGCTGGATAATGTCGAGACAGTCTTGCAAACTGGACAGGCAAATCGAGCGGGATATTTTGCTGCATCCTGCCCTGAATATGCTTGGCTCCTCAAACAGTTAGCAGAAACAGAACATCAAAGCAAAGTGATATTTACCTGTAGGGAAAATTTAGCAGAATTGCCCTGCCGCGCCACTAAAACTATCTCTCTGGGCGGATTGGATATCGATGCTGCTGTTGCCCTCCTGCAAAGTTTCGAGTTATCCGCTACTCCTTCAGAATTAACCGCACTAGCTGAATCTTATCAAGGACATCCAAAAGCTTTGGAAATGATAGCGGCATTGATTCGGGACGACAGTGAATTTGAAGGAAAAGTAGAGAGGTTTTTGCGAGATCGGAACTGGCTGTTAATTAGAGATATTGAAAATTTAATCGATGAAGTGTTAACCCGTTTGAGCGAACCAGAACAAACTTGTCTGCTGCGAATTTCTGTCTGTCAAACATCAGAATATCCGCTAAGTTTGGCAGTAATTGTAGCCCTGATGCCAGAGTTGAGCGAATATGACTTAAAAGAAAACGTCATCCTCGCTTTAAAACGCCGACAATTTCTTGACTACGATCGCCAAAGGGAATCTTACCAATTGCATCCATTAATTCAAGAAAAAGCTTATCGCTTGCTGTGTCAAAATTACGAACAGTTCCGCATCGCTAATCAGCAAGCATACCGCTACTTTCTGAACGTTCCCCTCAAGCCTAAAACTGAATGGAAAAGTATTAATGATATTAAACCGCTGCTGTTAGCATACTATCATGCTTGTCAAGCAGAGGATTGGGATGAATCTGCGATCGCACTTTCCGATGCTTTCGAGTCGATGCGCTATTGGAGTCATTTTAAACTCCTGATATGTTTGTACAGCAAACTGATACCATTTGATTGGAAACAAGGAGGACAATTAGTAACTTCGGCTGCTACTCATATTGAGATTTTGTGTCAGATTGGTTTAGTCTACCAGTCGATCGAACAATTTCAGATTGCCAGCGAATATCTACAGCAAGCTTTGTCTATTGCCCGGAAAAATGAAAATAAAAAAGCAGAGGCAATGACTTTATTTTACCTATCAAAGGGTCATAATTATCTAGATCGTTACCCAAATGCCATTAAATGTTTGGAGGATTGCTTGGTAATTGCTATTGATATTAAGGAAGATAAAATTGAATTCCAAGTCTTAAACACTCTGGGATACATCAACTATTACAGGGACTGCTATAATTTAGCGAGCGCATATTTTAGCCAAGCTTTAAAAGTTGCTATTCAAAACAGCTTTACCGAAGGAGAAGCCAACGCATTGGCTGGTTTGGGCAATACATACATAGGATTAAAAAAGTACGATTTAGCAATTGATTATTTAAATCAGTTTATAGAAATAATCTCCGACAAAGATCATCAAATCAAATGTACAACTTATCTGCTTACTGAGATCGGCGATTTTTGTGCAAATAGCCACAAATATAAAACGGTAATAACTTGGGTGCAAGAGCCTTTAAAAAGTTATATTGATTTGGCAGATCGACCTGATGGCATATATCAGAGCAAAGGTTTGGTGACAGCGTACAATGGACTCGAAGAATATCAAAACTTTTTCGATATTTTGAGTGAATGTGTTAAGTTTGAAAGTGATGGAGATTCCAGGCATAAGGTAGATAGGGTGTATAAAATGGGCAAAAAATTTCAGAATCTTAGAGAATTTGAGCAAGCAATTGAAAATCTTCAAACTAGCGAGATGCTGTTGAACAATATTGATAAGAATGCTGGGGTCGATCGTTTGGATACTTTAAGGGTACTCGTAGAGTTAGCCAAAACTATGCTGAGGTGCGTAATTGGCATACAGCCAATGATCCAATATTACCTAAATCAAGCCGAGGAAATTTGTATAGAACAACAGCTACCGCTGCTGACAGAGATCCAAAAACTTCTAGCAGATTTGCAATAAAATCAATGGATAGAGCAACTAAGGGTTGGGAATTAAGATACACAGCGAATAATAACAGAATTACGTTGTTGAGGCGTCAGTCCTGAATTAGTAATGCCAAGCTCATTTAGCTACAGATTTTGCTAAAATGTAAGATGGTGATCCTCCTGCACCGTCACAAGATTATTGAGAAATGTGCCATTGCCTTGCGTAGCAAAACTAAAGGAAAAAATGGGCAGAGTCACCGCAACAATAACCGTCACCAACGAAGTAGACAAGATTCTAGCAGAAAGAGGGTTCATCCCCGCAGAGGAAATACGCTCAATCACCCTCGATAACGTTTTAGTAGATAAAGGAGTAATTCGCCTCTGCTTACCAGCAGATATTATCGCTCAGTTAGGTTTAACTCTAGTTGGTGAAATCCAAGGAAATACAGCAATAGGAGCTAGACAATTTCGTCTGTTCAAAAATGTTGGTCTTGCAGTAGCTGGACGAGAAGGCAGGTATGATTGTGTAGAAATCCCCGCAGGAGAAGAACCTTTACTCGGCTTAATTCCTCTCGAAGATTTGGGTTTAGAACCAGACTTGAAAAATCAGCGGTTGATTGTTTTGCCAGCAGAGGGAAGCCAAAGTTATATTCGGGTATAAAATTCCTATGGTTTTTGCCATAAATACACTGCCCATTGTCTTTGAGTCTCGCGTTGCGCGGACTGAGCATGAGGGGAGCGGGTTGACTATATACTTAGTTTTAAACATAGATGGTTGGTAAAACCAGCCCCTACGAGAGCGCAAATTGTACAGCGCAAATTATACAAGAACGAATCAACCTGGTTTAATATTATAAGTAATAGCCGGAGATAATATTATATTTTTGCAGTAAAATGTCAGTCACTACTCATCAATTAATTCAGTGGAAACAACAAGGGCGGTCAATTGTTGCCCTGACAGCTTATGATTATGCGATCGCCCAACTCATCGATCAAGCAGGCGTAGATATCATCCTAGTCGGCGATTCCCTCGCCATGACAGTCTTAGGCTACGACACAACACTACCCATAACCCTCGATGAAATGCTGCACCACGCTAAAGCAGTGCGCCGTGGTGTTAAACAAGCATTAATTGTTGTAGATTTGCCGTTTTTGACTTACCAAGAAAGTGCCCAGCAAGCCATGCACTCGGCCGGGAGAGCTTTGAAAGAAACAGGCGCTCAAGCTGTAAAATTAGAAGGCGGATATCCAGCAATGGCCGCCACAGTTTCGCAGCTAACATCCGCCGGAATTCCGGTGATGGGGCACGTCGGTTTAACTCCGCAGTCGGTACACCAACTCGGCTACAAAAAACAAGGAAAAACGGCCCAAGCAGCCGATCGCATCATAGCAGAGTCGATCGCGCTTCAAGAAGCAGGTGCCTTTGCGATCGTCTTAGAACACATTCCCGCCGACTTAGCCGCTCAAATTACCCAAAAACTAACTATTCCCACCATTGGTATCGGCGCGGGGCCGCACTGCGACGGTCAAGTTTTAGTTACTTCAGATTTCCTGGGACTTTCCGAAAAACAGCCGCCTTTTGCTAAAGCTTACGCCAATTTGCGAGAAACGATTACCCAAGCTGTCACAGATTATTCCCTCGAAGTTAGAGAAGGCAAATTTCCCGAATAGGTTCTTAGTGAGGGCTTGAACCCTTAAAAAGGAAGACTAAAACCCTCACTACAAACCTAATTTACACTTTCGGCTGGCCCTCTTCCTCTTTATCCTTCTCAACAGCTTCATCCTCAGATTGACCAACCCCTTCCTTAAAACTCCGCAACGTTTTGCCCAAAGCATTTCCCAACTCAGGAATCTTCTTGGGGCCGAAAATTAGTATAGCCACCACCGCAACAATGCCCATTTCAGGCAATCCCAGACCAAACATACAAAATCTCCTGTAAAACTTGCTCGATCCTAAGTCAATCTACTGATATTGTTAAAGTATCTACCTTTTTTCCTGCATCTTGCAACAGTAGAATCAAGTTTTATTAAGCTATCCCCCGATAAATAAGAATGTTAGAAATATCCCAGCCTTCTCTGCGCGACCAACAGCACCATCTCATCCGCGATTTAGCCGATCGGATGGAAGCAGTATGGCACCGCTATCTCGACCTCGAACCCTACCACCTGCCCGCTGAGTTGGGATACGTAGAAGGCCGCTTGGAAGGAGAAAAACTGATCATTGAAAACCGCTGCTATCAAACGCCCCAGTTCCGCAAAATACACCTCGAACTCGCTAAAGTCGGCCCCTTGCTTGACATTCTGCACTGCGTGATGTTTCCCAGACCGAATTATGCTTTGCCGATGTTCGGTACCGATATAGTAGCAGGCAAAGGCCAAGTTAGCGCCGCGATCGCAGACCTTTCTCCCCTCAATCCCGATCGAACTTTGTCGGAAACCTACCGAACCCAACTGGCAATATTGCCGATCGATCAATTTTCTTGTCCCCGCCAAATTCCCGAATGGGGGGATATTTTCTCAGAATTTTGTCTGTTTGTGCGGCCAGAGTCGATCGAAGAAAACAGTCGGTTTTTGGATATTGTTGAATCCTACGTTGAAATTCACTGCAAACAGGCAGTCGCTTCCGAACCAGTCTCTGCCGCCGAAGCATCGAAAATTCTCGACGCTCAAATTTACTACTGCACCCAGCAGCAGCAAAACGACAAAACCCGCCGCGTACTCGAAAAAGCTTTCGGTCAAGATTGGGCCGAACATTACATGACCGAGGTGCTTTTTGATATTCCTAAATAGCTGAAATTGGTTTACAATACTTCACAGTGGGTGAAAAAAACTTAATCAGGAAATCACCTACTTTATAAGTAATGGGAAAGGAATCACGGGTCAAGGATAAATCATTTTTAAAACCCCCAGGACGAGGAATCATCGGTTTAGCGATCGCCGCCACGGTTATTACCACAGGAGTCGGTTTTTGGCAAGTATCTCAACTTAGAAAAGCCGAAGAGTTAAAGGCGGCGGCTGCAGCGGCGGCTGCAACTCCCGCCGCCACCCGCAACAGCGTCACAGCTTTGGGTAGGTTGACTCCCCAGGGGGAAGTTATCAAATTGTCAGCCCCTTCGGCGTCGGAGGGAGCAAGAATTGAAGTGTTGCAGGTGGAAGAGGGCGATCGAGTCAGTAAAGGACAAATCATAGCAGTTCTCGATACGCGTGATCGACTCCTAGCAATCCTCCAACAAGCCGACAAAGAAGTCAAAGTCAAACAAGCAGAATTAGCGAAAATTCAAGCAGGCGCAAAAACAGGCGTTGTCGGCGCTCAAAAAGCAGAAGTTGCCAAGTTTGAAGCACAAGTGCAAAGAGAAACCGAAGGCGAAGCAGCCAATGTCGCCCGCTTAGAAGCTCAACTGCGAAGAGAAACCGAAGCTGAACAAGCTAACGTCGCCAAATTCGAGGCACAACTCCAAAGAGAAACCGAAGCCGAACAAGCTAATCTTGCCAAATTTGAGGCACAACTCCAAAGAGAAACAGAGGTGCAGCAATCCAAATTGGCTAGGTTAGAAGCTCAATTGCGCGGCGAAATTGCCTCTCAAAACGCTACAGTCGATCGGCTAAAAGCCGAATTGACAAACGCCGAAGCCGAGGAACAACGCAATAAAGAACTCTCAGAAACAGGCGCAATTTCTGCTTCCGCCTACGACACCAAACGCTTAGCAGCAGAGACGGCTCGCCAGAGAGTAAAAGAAGCGCAAGCTGTATTAGAAAAAACAGTGCAAACACTGCAAGAGCAAATAGTCGAAACGAAAGCAACAATCAAACAAACAGTAGAAACAGGCAAGCAGGAAATCAATCAATCCCGAGCCAATCTCCGACGCAAGTTAGAAACAGGTAGGCAGGAAATTAACCAAGCCCGAGCCACCTTAAATCAAAAGATAGAAACAGGACAAGAACAAATCAATCAAGCCGAAGCAATACTCAAACAAAAAGCAGAAACAGGCCAAGAACAAATCAATCAAGCCAAAGCAAATCTCGACCAAATTGCCGAAGTACGTCCCGAAGACGTGCAAGCCGCCCAAGCCGCCGTCGAAAGTGCGATCGCCACCAAACAAAAAGCTCAAGTAGACTTAAACTTAAGCTACGTCAAAGCACCCGTATCCGGCTACATCCTCAAAGTTCACAGCCGACAAGGAGAAGGTGTCAACACTCAAGACGGCATCGTAGAACTAGGCGGCACCGATCAAATGTACGCCGTAGCAGAAGTTTACGAAACCGACATCGCCAAAGTGCGAAACGGCCAGCGCGCAACAGTCACCAGCCCGGTTTTTGCAGGCACTTTGAAAGGCACAGTCGCTCGCATCGGCCAACAAATCGGCAAAAAAGATGTCCTCAATACAGACCCCGCCGCCGACACCGACGCGAGAGTTATCGAAGTAAGAATTCGCCTCGATCCGGAATCGAGCAAGAAAGTTGCATCTTTCACAAACTTACAGGTTGAAATTAAAATAGACATCTAAAATGGGTAATTAATTGGTAATTGGTAATTGGTCAGAGGAGTGATCGAGCTTGTTACTCATTACTCGTTCTTCCCTCTTCCTCCTTCCTTATTCCCTTTTCCCTTTTCCCTCTTCCTTCTTCCTCCTTCCTTATTCCTTCTTCCTTGATTGTATGGCCAAAATACCGCTAGCTTGGGCACAGTTAACCCGCGAAAAAATGCGATTAGTAATCGCGCTAGCCGGCATTGGATTTGCCGACTTGCTGATGTTTATCCAGTTTGGATTTAGAGACGCGCTATTTGAAAGTTCCACCAGTTTTCACTCGCAATTAAAAGGGGATATTTTTATCACCAGCACCCAATCAACGGCTTTAATAGCCATGAAAAGTTTTCCCCAACGGCGTTTGTATCAAGCTTTGAGTTTTAATGGCGTTACCGGAATCAGCCCGGTATATCTAGGCTTTGGTTTGTGGAAAAACCCCGAACCAGACAAAAACAATACCCGCCAACTGATGGTAATCGGTTTTGACCCCGCTCGTCCCATCTTTGAGCTGCCGGAAGTCAAAAATAATTTGGACAAAATCAAAATTTCAGATGTCGTTTTATTCGATCGAGCTTCCCGCCCGGAGTTTGGGCCAGTAGCAGAATATTTCAACCAGGGAAAGCCTGTGGAAACTGAAATAGATAACCGCCGCGTTACTGTAGAGGGGTTATTTACTTTAGGAGCATCTTTCGGTGCTGATGGCAATCTTATTACTAGCGATTTGAATTTTCTGCGGATTTTTCATAGTAGAAGAACTAGAGGTTTAATTGATGTCGGAATTGTTCACTTGCAGCCGGGAACGGATGTCAAGGCGATGATTGCAAAAATGAGGGCAACTTTACCGCAAGACGTGACAATTGCTTCTAAAGAAGAGTTCGTAGCTTTTGAGAGAAAATATTGGGAAGAAAGCACGGCGATCGGATTTATTTTTACTCTCGGCGCGTCAATGGGGTTTATCGTTGGAATCGTGATTGTCTATCAAATTCTCTATACTGATGTTAATGACCATTTGCCAGAATACGCTACGTTAAAGGCGATGGGATATAAAGACGGTTACTTTTTGAGTGTGGTTTTTCAAGAGGCTTTAATTTTGGCAATCCTTGGTTATCTGCCAGGACTTGGGATTTCTGTGGGGCTATACGGTTTAGCTAGAACTGCTACGAGTTTACCGATGTACATGACTTTGGGAAAAGTTGTAACTGTGTTTACAATGACAACGATCATGTGTTCTGTATCGGGGGCGATCGCAGTTAGGAAGTTGCAGGCGGCTGACCCGGCGGATATTTTTTAACGAAGGAAGAAGGAAGAAGGAAGAAGGAAGAAGGAAGAAGGAAGAAGGAAGAAGGAATTACCAATTACCAATTACCAAGTACAAATTACCCATGAATACTTTACCAGTAGTCTCAATTAAAAATCTCAATCATTCCTTCGGCGAAGGACAACTTCGCAAACAGACATTATTTGACATCAACCTCGAAATTTATCCGGGCGAAATCGTGCTGATGACTGGGCCTTCGGGGTCTGGGAAAACAACATTGTTAACCTTGATTGGAGCTTTGCGATCGATCCAAGAAGGTAGTCTTAAAATTCTTGGCCAAGAATTGCGGGGAACCGCGAAAAATAAATTAGTTAAAATCCGCCGCGACATCGGCTATATTTTCCAAGGTCACAATTTGCTCAAATGCTTGACAGCTAGGCAAAACGTGCAAATGTCTTTAGAACTGCACAGCCATCTTTCTCGCCAAGAAACTAATGATAGAATAGAGGGAATGCTGGAAGCTGTAGGCTTGGGAGAAAGAATAGATTATTACCCGGACAGTCTTTCTGGCGGACAGAAACAAAGAGTTGCGATCGCCCGCGCATTAGTCAGCCAGCCGAAATTAGTATTAGCAGACGAACCCACAGCAGCACTAGACAGTAAATCAGGTCGAGATGTGGTAGAAATTATGCGAGGTTTGGCCAAAGAACAGCACTGCACTATTTTGCTTGTCACCCACGACAACCGCATTTTAGATATAGCCGATCGCATTATTCACATGGAAGACGGCTACCTCGCACAAGACACATCAACAACGGTGGCAACCGGCGTTCTTTCGGGAAAATAATATTAATCCACCTACACTTATTTCCGAGAAACGGGACGCTTTCCTCCTACCTTAGCAGGACTTTTTGTCCCACTTTTTGCTGGACTTTTAGAACTACTTTTGCCACTTTTTTGACCCTTAGATCCGGCCAATTGGCTATCATTGGCATTTGCAGGTCTGCCGGCAGGCGTTCTAGTAGTCCTAAAGGTAACATTCACTCCTTCATTTGACTGTTCCAGCACCAACATCGGCGTCGGCTTGGCTTTTTGATCCCACTCAATATGAACGATGCGACCTTGAATTGTTGGCTGCCAACTGTCGTGATCGTCTGAAGGACTCAGATAAGTTTCCAAACAGTCAATAATTTGATTAATTGTCGCTGATGTTGCCTGAGTCGGCAGTTTCATCAACTTAATTTGAATCCGAAACAGCACGCGTTTTTCTATTTTTATTGCCGGATCGCCAGTTTCGTATTCGATATCAAACATCGAATCCACTTGCCGGCCGCTGCCCGCATTCCCATTTTTATCTCCCACTGCCCCCTGAGTCGGACGCAGGGCAATACTAATTTTTTCTTTAACTTTTACCTTGATCTGGTTCACAATGGCAAAGTGAAAGACCTCTTCCGCCATCCGCATTCTCAGGTAGTCTAAATTAAAGTCTCGCGAGTGGATAAGGTCGGGATTCTTTTCCATCTTTAACATGGTTTCCAGAGCCATTTTATATTTTTTCTGGAGTTCTCGATTTCTAAACTCCTCAAATTTGAGCTTTTTACTCAAATCGTCGAGTTTTAGCTTGGTAAACACCGCTAAACCGATAAGCAATAACAACAGTAATCCCGACCCTCCCATTAAGAGTTGGTCTGAGGACGGATCTCCGGGTTTAGCCTGTTTAGGTTTGGGAGAGGCTACTGCCAACCTTGGTTCTACAAGGATTATTTGGGTTGACATGGGCTTTTAAAGGGTAAAATTTGACGCTATATTTCTACAGGACTCCAGAGTAGAGCTGGTAGTGCAACTGGATCAACCAACATTGACATCATTCCACCATCATCTTGGTACAACTGGATTTCTGCAACTGGAGCACGCACCCTCTAATTAATACTTTATCTTTAACTGCAAGCAGCTTCCCGAAATATCGGAAAATCCCGCGCTGGCACTGGCCAATAGAAATGGTGAATTGTCTGTAATATATTATACCAATATCGCTAAAAAAAATGTTTGTTCGGCGGTCTCCGTTTCTAGAAAAATAAAAAGAAATACACATAAATTAATAGTAACTCTGGGAGCGAGCAGCGGAAAACATCAAGGAGAACAGTCGATCGCCCGGACAATCGAGGGGCGGACGTTGGAGAGTGATAATTCCTACTGTTGGCTGACTCCCGCCGTGCCAGCCCACCGGGCGGCTTGCTGTGAAAGTCGAGCTGTGGTGCGATCGAACAACGTCTCCTTAGCTAAGATTACAGCTAATACCACCCATATTCGATCGTGACCTACGAACCCCTGCACCACAAATATCGCCCTCAGACATTTGCCGAATTAGTCGGTCAAGAGGCGATCGCCCAAACCCTCACCAGCGCCATCCTACAAGAGCGTATAGCACCAGCATATCTATTCACCGGCCCCAGAGGCACCGGTAAAACCTCTAGTGCGAGAATTTTCGCCAAATCCCTCAACTGTATTTCTACGGTTGCCCCCACACCCACACCCTGCGGCAAATGCAACGTTTGCCAAGAAATTGCCCGAGGTTCGACACTAGATGTCATCGAAATTGACGCCGCCAGCAACACCGGAGTAGATAACATTCGGGATTTGATCGAACGAGCTCAATTTGCTCCCGTACAGTGCCGCTATAAAGTATATGTAATCGACGAAGTTCATATGCTCAGTACCCAGGCATTTAATGCCTTATTAAAAACCCTAGAAGAACCGCCAGATCGCGTTGTATTCGTCCTCGCCACAACCGACCCACAAAGAGTATTACCAACTATTATTTCTCGTTGCCAAAAGTTCGACTTCCGCCGCATTCCTCTCGATGCAATGATTGCTCATTTGCACAAAATTGCCAAATTAGAAAATATCAATATTGCCAGCGATGCAGTACAAATGGTCGCTCAAATCGCCCAAGGAGGTCTGCGAGATGCCGAAAGTTTGCTCGATCAACTAAGCTTATTTCAGGGTGAAGTAACAGTAGAAAAAGTTTGGGATTTAGTCGGTGCAGTCCCAGAAAATGACTTAATGGATTTGCTGCAAGCTATTGATACAGATAACGCTACCGCACTAATAGACATGACCCGCCACCTCATGGATCGCGGTCGGGAACCGCTAATCGTGCTGCAAAGTCTCGCGAGCTTTTACCGAGATTTGTTAATAGCCAAAGCTGCACCAAAGCGGTCAGATTTAGTAGCTTTAACATCGGCCACTTGGGAAAAACTGGGGGATTTTGCCCGCAGTTGGGATGCGGAGTTGATTTTGGCAGGTCAGAAACATTTGCAAACCCACGAAGTGCAAATTAAAAACACTACTCAGCCACGTTTGTGGCTGGAAGTAACGCTATTGGGATTGTTGCCCTCAGCAATTAAAACTCAGCAGCAAAAAACAGCCGAACCAGCGAAAAATGTTGCTCCATCACAAATTCACCCCCCCCAGCCCCCCCTTGCTAAGGGGGGGAGCCAGACATCTAATATCGAACCGCCTCCGGCTGCCAAACCTCAAAATCCTCCACCGACTTCGCCGCCTGTGGCTAATAGAACAGAAAGCCCACCTCCTGCACCAATTCCCGCACCTGTACCAACTGCTGAAACGAATCAAACAAATTATTTACCGACTAATTCAGCCGATGAAATCGATTTAAATCGAGTGTGGGAACAGGTACTTGACCGCGTGCGGCCGCATGGAACTCAATCGCTGCTTCGCCAACATGGACAGCTAGTAATTTTTAGCAATAATACGGCTCATGTTAAGATTAGTTCGCAGCCGTTGCTCAATATGGTTAAAGACAAAGTAGCTAATATTGAAGAAGCTTTTTTGCAAATTTTTAACCGTCGAGTAACAGTAAAAGTGGGCTTGACAAATCCCGCTGAAACTAATAGTTCTCGCGCTAAGGATTTGCCAACTTCTAACGGACGTGTTGGGGAAAATGCCAGGAATTCTCATCCTGTGAGTGATGCGGGCCAACAGGTGCAGAAGTCGGCGGATGCTGAGATTACAGATGATTTTTTGGGGAATGGCCCAGAAGAACAAAAACACCAGCCAGCGCCTGAAAATACCGCCGTTAATGTGCCGGCAATTTCCGAATCGCGATCGCCCACAAACGGCTCTACAGACTCTCAAAATGACTTTAACGCTCAGGCTATAGCGGTGCGTGCTGATGCTCAAGATGTCGCGAATACGGCTAGGCAATTGGCTGGTATGTTTGACGGGGAAGTAGTCGATTTGTCGGATGACTTGGAGATTTGGGAGTCGGAAACTTTTAGATTGGAATCTGAACCGGATTTTCCCGAGTTATCTTCTGAGTTAGGTGAGGATGATTTTATAGATTGGTAAGTAGAGCGCTAAAAAAAACCGAGAAACCCGGTTTTTGTAGTAGGGGCGCTGCTAAGAGTGGCCGCCCTTCCAGGTTTCTTAATACCCTAAAAGTTTTAGGTTTAATTAGAGTCACCTAGTGATTGTGAATATCTACTTTTAAGCTGACTCTGGCTTGGGCAGCGAAGACGGAAGTACCAACAGCTCGGCGGTCGATCGCTTCTCGACCATTTCCTTAGTAATCGTACACCGGGCAACATCCTTGCGCGACGGCAACTCGTACATCACATCCAACATCAATTCTTCGACAATTCCGCGCAGCGCCCGCGCTCCAGTTTTGCGGCGGTATGCTTCCTGGGCGATCGCCCGAATTGCCTCCGGCTTAAAGTCCAACTGCACATTATCCATCTTCAGCAGCTTTTGATACTGCTTAACCAAAGCATTTCGGGGCTCAGTCAAAATCGCCATCAGCGTTTCCTCATCCAGCGGTTCCAACACCGCCGCCACTGGCACCCGCCCGATAAACTCAGGAATCATCCCAAACTTCACCAAATCATCCGGTTCCAGTTGCTTGAGTACATCAGCAGCCCGCTTTTCCTTCGGCTGAGCTTCTCCGGGCTGAATAAAACCCATTGACTTTTTGCCAGTTCTCTGCTCTATTACTTTCTCCAGACCGACAAAAGCACCGCCGCAGATAAACATGATATTGCTAGTATCAATTTGGATGCAGTCTTGGTAGGGATGCTTGCGGCCGCCTTGGGGAGGTACATTGGCGATCGTGCCCTCAAGCATTTTCAGCAGCGCCTGCTGCACGCCTTCACCCGACACATCCCGCGTAATCGAAGGATTTTCGCTTTTGCGGGCTATTTTGTCAATTTCATCAATATAAATAATTCCGCGCTGCGCCTCTTCCACGTCCATATCTGCCACTTGCAGCAGCCGCAGCAAAATATTTTCCACATCTTCCCCGACATAGCCTGCTTCCGTCAGCGTCGTCGCGTCAGCCACCGCAAACGGTACGTCCAGCATATCCGCCAACGTCTGAGCCAGCAGAGTTTTTCCGCAGCCCGTCGGTCCGATTAACAAAATATTCGATTTTTGCAGTTCTACTTCTTCCGGCGGGTGCTTGCCACTATTTTTGGCATGGATAAAGCTCAGGCGCTTGTAGTGGTTGTAAACAGCCACCGATAGCACTTTTTTCGCCTCATTTTGCCCGATCGCGTTTTCGTCGAGGTAATTTTTAATTTCCCTCGGCTTGGGAATTTGGCTCAGGGACATACTTTTGCCCGAGGTACCGCGGCGCTTTGGCGTCGTTTCCTGCTTCGGAGCCACCGCAGCAGCAGGCACTGCACTCGAATCAAACAACTCCTCATCTAAAATTTCATTGCACAAGTCTACGCATTCGTCGCAGATATACACCCCGGGCCCTGCGATCAACTTGCGTACTTGCTCTTGAGACTTGCCACAAAACGAACATTTTAGATGGGAGTCGTACTTAGACATAACAGCCTCTTAATTCAGTGCAGTGACATTCTCTCCCGCCGCCGGAAGGTTTTCTTTAGCGATAACTCGATCGACCAAACCGTAATTTTTGGCTTCCTCGGCTGACATAAAAAAGTCGCGCTCTGTATCAGCCTCTAATTTCTCGATCGGTTGACCTGTGTGGTGCGCTAGCAGTTGATTCAGCTTACGCTTATGATAAAGGATTTCTTTGGCTTGAATCTCAATATCAACTGCTTGACCTTGAGCGCCTCCAAGCGGCTGGTGGATCATAATCCGGGAACTCGGAAGAGACATCCGCTTACCGTGGGCTCCTGCTGTCAGCAGAAATGCGCCCATACTGGCTGCCAAACCGTAACAAATCGTCACCACATCCGGGCGGATTTGCTGCATTGTGTCATAAATTGCCATGCCGGCCGTCACCGAGCCGCCGGGGGAATTTATGTACATTTGGACATCTTTTTCTGGGTCTTCGGCATCTAGATACAATAGCTGAGCCACTATTGAGTCAGCAACTTCGTCGGTTACGGGAGTTCCTAAAAACACAATTCGCTCCCGCAGCAAGCGCGAGTAAATGTCAAAGGCCCGCTCGCCCATCCCCGACTGTTCTAGTACCATCGGCACTACATTGCTGGGGCTGGAACTGACATCAAAATCGTTATAGCTTGTAATTAGGTAATTGGAAGATTGAGATACAACCATAAGACACCAGTCAAGGATTCTAGACAATTTGCTGCTGCTGATGAAAGCTTTAAATTAAGCCGCCAGCTTTTAACTATTATGCCTCTTCTAAACGGATATCGGGGGAATGGGGTAGTTTTGAGTTTTGAAAGTGCTTTCTGCGCTGGGCGCCAAGCTGGAGTGACTCGCGAGGCTCGCGGGGTGAATGAGTTAAAATACTTACTGGTAAATCATGGCTGATTCTAGCGGACACCCCGAGATTTTAGTAAGGATCGGGCGCACCCGGAGCTTGTAGTTAAGGATCGGGTGCGCCGTTAAAATCGCGGTTGATTTAATGCGCCCAATTAAGACATTTGAACACATTAAGTTTTATTCTTCGCCTACGACTTCCACTTCAACGCTCGTGGCTGCTTCTGCTGAATCTTCAGCGTCTGATTCTTCTGATTCTTCTGCTGCGGGAGTCAGAGACCCTTCAGGTACGAGTTCGATTGTCCCTTTTTCTTCCAACCATTTCAGGGTTTTTTGTTTGAGCAAGTCTTCTGCTACAAATTCCTGCAACCTTTGGGGGTCAAAATCTCCTTTGGGAAACTGCTTTCTGATTTTTGCTACTTCTGCTGCTACTTCTGCTGGTTCAACAGATAAGGATTCCAGCTTGGCTACTTCTGCCAGAGCTAAATTCTGCTTGAGGCGATCGATTGCTTCCGGGCGCGAGCGTTCCCGCATCGGGCCCATATTTTCTTCGGTAAACAGTTGGTTGATATCTATGCCGTAATTTTTCAATTGGACGGCTTGTTGATTCAACAAATAATCGATTTCGCGATCGACCATTGTTTCTGGGATTTCCACGTCTATTAGCTGCGCGAGGGCTGCTGATATAGCTTTTTCCTTATTAGCTGATGTCTTGTTTTCTTGGTCTGCTTTAAACCGAGTTTCGAGCGATTCGCGCAGTTCTGCTAAAGTTTCAAACTCGCTGACTTCTTGGGCGAAGTCGTCGTCCAACTCCGGCAATTCTTTTTCCTTAAGTTCTTTGAGAGTAATCGTAAAGACTGCGGGTTTTCCTGCTAGTTCTTCACTGCTATACTCATCTGGGAACTGCACGGAAACTTCTCTAGTTTCTCCTGGATTCATCCCGATCATGCCTTGGATAAAGCCCGGTACAAACTGATTTTCCGATAATTCTACTTGAAAATCTTCTGCTTGACCGCCGGGAATTTCTGCGGGAGTTTCGCCTTCTGGTGCTTCCGCAAATCTACCGGAGAAATCAACCAAAGCCATGTCTCCCAACTGAGCCGGCCGGCCTTCTACGGGGATTAAAGCAGCTTTGTCCGATCGATATTTTGCCAATACCTCATCTACCTGAGCCTCATCATACTTAGCTTCTTCTGCTTGAAGCTGCAAACCTGTGTACTGACCCATTTTCACTTCGGGTTGTACGTCAACCTTCGCCGAAAAAATCAGAGGCTGTTCTGGATCGAACTTCTCTAGTAATTCTTCAAACTCGGTGCGAAGTTCAAAACTGCCAATTGCCGCAATTTTTTCTTGTTCTAGGGCTTTTTGCAGGGAATCATTAATCAAATTTTCCAAAGCCGTCGCTTTCAAGCGAGTCTGGCCTAGGCGCTGTAGCAAAACTTGACGGGGAACTTTGCCTTTGCGGAACCCAGGAATATTAACCTCGCGAGCAAATTGTTTAATTACTTGCTCGTAAGCTTGTTTTGACTTTTCTGACGGTACTTCGATTTCCAGACCAATTTGGCTAGCTGGAAGTTTTTCCTGGGTTACTTTCATCGGCTTTTTTGATATTTAACAATAGTGTAATAAAATACATACAAATCTGACTTTGCCTGCATTTTAATTTTGTACGCTTTGACTCGTAACGGCACAACTACAACACCTTTACCGGATGAGACTGTAAGTCATTGCCGGCTACTTTTTTGGCTCTTGCCAAATAGTTTTGGTTTGA
This sequence comes from Microcoleus sp. Pol7_B2, assembly GCF_036701035.1. Lineage (NCBI taxonomy): Bacteria > Bacillati > Cyanobacteriota > Cyanophyceae > Oscillatoriales > Microcoleaceae > Microcoleus > Microcoleus sp. Pol7_B2. Next base: position 71,334 of record NZ_JAUBQB010000017.1, read on the forward strand.
GGATACTAGCTTTTGCTGCTAGGAATGTGGAGGTTAAGTCCACTAATTGCCGATGCACCATAGCACATATCGCCCTGTGATGTCAATCTTGCCGGCCTCTGCGGCTAGTTAAGAAATGGATGCGCCTGCGAAAATGCAGATATATCGCAAAACTTAACCGGATGCGGATTGGGCGTGGGCGATTGGCAAAAGATGCTAAACTGGCACTGGGTACGATCGCACGGATCGATCGGGAAGTTCGATCGCCTTTTTCGCTTAACTGCACCATTGCTATCCTCTCATGCTCCTGATATCGCATAACATTAATTAAGTTTGATATTGAGAATTGCAGTTATTTAAATTTTTGATTTCGATCGTTTAGGCTTTATTTTTTGGAGGGAACTAATTTGTCTCAATCCTATCGAGTTGCCATTTTAGGAGCTACCGGCGCAGTCGGTGCCGAGTTGCTAGAACTATTGCACAGCCGGAGTTTTCCGATTTCTAACTTGAAGCTGCTGGCTTCGGAACGTTCAGCAGGCACAACTTTGCCTTTTGGCGGCGAGATGCTGCCGGTCGAAGCAGTTTCGGCGCGATCGTTTGATAATGTAGATTTGGTACTCGCCTCTGCCGGCGGCTCTACTTCTAAGTTATGGGCTCCGCAAGCGGTGGCAGCCGGGGCAGTGGTAATTGACAATTCTAGCGCTTTCCGCATGGATGCGACGGTACCGCTAGTGGTTCCCGAAGTCAATCCCCAAGCAGCAGCATCTCACCGAGGTATAATTGCTAATCCCAACTGCACGACTATTTTGATGGCAGTTGCCGTTTGGCCACTTCACAAAGTTAGGCCGATACAGCGCATCGTTGTAGCGACTTACCAGTCTGCCAGCGGGGCGGGGGCAAGGGCAATGGAGGAAATGAAAGCTCAAGCAAGAGCAATTTTGGAGGGTGAAACGCCCAAAACAGATATATTTCCCTACCCCTTAGCATTTAATTTGTTTCCGCACAACACCCCGATTAATGATTTGGGGTATTGTGAAGAAGAGATGAAAATGGTAAACGAAACTCGGAAGATATTTGGTACGGACGAGATTAAAATTACGGCAACTTGTGTGCGGGTTCCCGTACTGCGGGCTCATTCGGAAGCGATTAATCTAGAGTTTGCAGAGCCTTTTAGCGCGAGCGAGGCCCGGGAAATCTTAAAGCAGGCAAGCGGGGTTAAGCTGGTAGAAGACTGGCAAGCTAATTATTTCCCGATGCCCGCAGAAGCCAGCGGTAAGGATGAGGTGTTAGTGGGCAGGATTCGTCAAGATATTTCTCACCCCTGCGGGTTGGAGATGTGGCTGTCGGGCGATCAAATCCGCAAAGGGGCGGCTTTAAATGCGGTGCAGATAGCTGAGTTGCTGGTAGAAAAAAATTTGTTGCGAACCCAAGTGGCGGCGGCTTCTAATTAGGGGGAACCCTGGCAATTGGGAAATTCAAATTGGGGATTTTAGATAAACCTTTCATCTGAAATCAAAAATTTAAAATCAAAAATCAACAGTCTAAAATCGGAGAAAGTGTGGTAAAGTTTGGACGGGTTCTGACTGCAATGATTACGCCGTTTAAGGAAGACGGCAGCGTTAACTATGCGGTAGCAGAACAATTGGCAGTTCATTTAGCCGATCGCGGTACAGATAGCTTGGTAGTGTGCGGCACTACAGGCGAGTCTCCCACTATGACCTGGGATGAAGAGTACGAATTATTTCAGGTGGTACAAAAGGCGGTGGTCGGTAAGGCGTTGGTAATCGCAGGAGCCGGATCGAATTCTACTTCAGAAGCAGTCGCAGCTACCCAAAAAGCAGCTAAACTCGGGTTAGATGGTTGTTTGCAGGTGGTTCCCTATTACAACAAACCCCCGCAAGAAGGTTTATATAATCATTTTCGGGCGATCGCGCAATCTGCTCCTGAATTGCCTATAATGTTATATAACATCCCCGGTCGCACTGGTCAGAATATGTTGCCGGAGACGGTGGCTCGATTGGCAGAAATCCCCAACATTGTGGCCGTAAAAGAAGCAAGTGGCAACTTGGATCAAACAAGTCAAATTCGGTGCTTGACATCCCCTGAATTTGCCATCTATTCTGGAGATGATTCCCTAACTTTGCCAATGTTGGCGGTAGGAGGATCTGGTGTAGTTAGCGTAGCCAGCCATCTGGTAGGAGAGCAACTGCAACAGATGATCAAAGCTTTCGAGGCGGGTCAAGTTCAAGTCGCTACCCAGATTCACTTGCAACTTTTTGACCTGTTTAAAGCTCTTTTTCTCACCACAAATCCCATTCCCGTCAAGACAGCTCTCAAACTTCAAGGCTGGGATGTAGGCTCCACCCGTCCGCCCCTGTGCGCTCCGCCCGTTGAGGTAACTCAAAAGTTAAAGGACGTACTGAGTCAGCTAGCAGCAGTATCAGCTAGCAAGACGAGCGAGAACGAGTTTTCAGACAACTGAATATTGGTTGTTATCAGTCATTAGTTCTTAGTCATCAGTCATTAGTAATTAAGTGTTAGTAAGTAGCTAACAGTCAAGGATTAAAGACTGAAGATAGAAGAATGAAGGCCAAAGACAACTGACTGTACGGGATAGTAAAACCCGCCAGGGAGTTTTCCATAAATATTTGGAAAAATATCGCCCTACCAACGAACAGTAGACAAAAGACGAAAGACGACAGACCACAGACCACAGACCAATAACAAAAATAACTAACAAAGGATACGCATGATCAAAAATACAACTGCATCTGCTCTAAAAGTAATTCCCCTCGGCGGGCTGCACGAAATCGGTAAAAACACTTGTGTGTTCGAGTACGGCGACGAAATTATTCTTTTAGATGCCGGTTTAGCGTTCCCGACAGATGGAATGCACGGGGTAAATATTGTCCTCCCAGACATGACTTACCTGCGGGAAAACAGCCACAAAATTAAAGGTATGATCGTGACTCACGGTCACGAAGATCACATCGGGGGAATTCCTTACCACCTCAAACAATTTGAAATTCCGGTCATTTACGGCCCCCGTTTGGCGATGGCTTTGCTAGCCGGAAAATTGGAAGAAGCGGGAGTGTCTCACCGCACTGAATTGAGAACGGTTCGACCCAGGGATACTGTAAGAATTGGCAAGAATTTCTTAGTCGAATACATCCGCAACACTCACTCGATGGCCGACAGTTTTACTGTGGCAATTCACACTCCCGTCGGAATTGTGATCCACACCGGCGACTTTAAAATTGACCACACTCCTGTAGACGGCGAGCATTTTGATTTGCAAAAGCTAGCGGAGTACGGTGAGAAAGGCGTGCTGTGCTTGATCAGCGATTCTACTAACTCGGAAGTTCCCGGTTTTACCGCTTCGGAAAGTTCTGTGGCGCCGAATTTAGACAGAATTATCGCTCAAGCACCCGGACGGGTAATGCTGACGACTTTTGCTTCGTCGGTACACCGATTGCAAATTGTTTTGGACTTGGCTAAGAAAAACAATAGGTATGTCGGAGTGGTTGGCCGGTCGATGCTTAACGTCATCGCTCACTGCCGCAATCTCGGCTACATCAAATGCGAAGATAGTATTTTCAAACCGCTGAAAGAAATCCGCAATTTGGCTGAAGACAAGGTTTTAATTTTGACTACAGGTTCCCAAGGCGAACCGATGGCGGCGATGACTCGCATTGCTAACGGCGAACATCACGAACTGAAAATCAGAAAGGGCGATACAGTCATTTTCTCAGCTAATCCGATTCCGGGAAATACGATCGCAGTGGTAAACACGATCGATAAACTGATGATGCTGGGAGCACACGTGGTTTACGGCCGCGACAAAGGCATTCACGTTTCCGGCCACGGCTGTCAAGAAGACCAAAAGTTAATGATTAACATGACTCGTCCCAAGTTCTTCTTGCCAGTACACGGGGAACACCGGATGCTGATCCAGCACTCCAAGACGGCTCAAAGCATGGGCATTCCTGCTAGCAATATGGTGGTTATTGATAACGGCGATGTCGTAGAATTAACTGAAAATTCAATGCGAGTCGCTGGTCAAGTGCCTTCAGGAATTGAATTAGTAGATGCTTCTCGATCGGGTGTTGTCAAAGCCAGCGTCCTCAAGGAGCGTCAGCAGTTGGCCGGAGATGGCGTTGTAACTGTAGCGGCGGCTTTGAATTGGGAAGGGAAATTAGTTGCCAAACCAGAAGTTCACTTGAAAGGTGTAGTGACCTCAGCCGATCGCGCGGAGGTGATCAAATTAATCACTCAAACCATTGAAACAGTTTTGAGCGATCGCTGGTCAGAATTTGTCAAACCCGCCACTGCTGACTCACAAGTTGATGTTGACTGGGTAGGAGTTCAAACGCAAATAGAAAAGGCTATTCAGCGAGTGATGCGCCGGGAACTTCAAAGCAATCCGCTGCTGGTATTCCTGATGCAAATTCCAGAAGAAGCCGTGCGATCAGAAAAAGCACCAGTATCTCCGGGTTCCCTGGAAGCACCTAAGCTATTATCATCGCCATCATCGCCATCATCGCCATCATCGCCATCATCGCCATCTCCTGCCAATCAGGTGACGGGCCGGCGCCGTCCCCGGACTGCTGCAAGGGCAGCTTCTTAGGGCGATAATTCTCGGACGTACTGCGAACAAAGAAATAAGTTTTAGGTTTGTAGTTGCCCTTGGGCACCCAAGGGCAACTACAAACCTAGATTTGATTTCAAAAGTAGATCTACCTCAAAAAATGTCAGTATAGATCGACGTAACTCCTGATTTGAATTCCGGTTGTATTGGAAAGATTACACCGCATGACAGCTACTTACCAAATCCGGGATTTGTAGGATTTTCTCGGTTAGCGAAGGAGTAGTTTTTTAACCGTAAATAAACGCAAATGAACGCAGATAGATTTAAATAACTATCTGCGTTCATTTGCGTTCGTCTGCCTCAATTTGCGGTTAAAAATTCATCAGCCACCAGCAACAGCAGGAACAATGCTGACTTCATCGCCATCTTGGAGGGCTGTTTTTGAGCCATCCAAAAAGCGGATGTCTTCGCTGTTGACGTAGAAGTTGAGAAATCTGCGGGGTTCTCCCTTTTCGTCGCACAGGCTTTTTTTGATGCCGGGACAATTTGTTTCCAGCGATTCAATTAGTTCGGAAATGTTATCGCCGGCGCATTCGATGGTGGCTTGATTGTTGGTAAATTTTTGCAGGGGAGTGGGAATTAAAACTTTGACGGTCATTTTTTTAGTCCTTAGTCAGTAGTCATTTATTAGTTATTAGTCCTCAGTCATTAGTCATCAGTAATCAGTCAGTAATCATCAGTCAACAGCTTAACAACCAATGACTAATGACTACCGACTACTGACTAATAGCTGTTAAACCGAAACTTGTTGCCATTCTAAGCGTTCGAGCGTGCGGGCGCGTTCTAGGGCGCGCTCGAACGCTTCTAGTTTCGGTTCGAGGGTGATGGGTTCGCCGATGTAGCCTTGAACTGCTTCTTGCGTTTTCAAACCGTTGCCGGTAATGTAAGCGACGGTGGTTTCATCGGGATTGATTTTACCTGCTTCTACGAGTTTCTTCAAGACTGCGATTGTCGTGCCGCCTGCGGTTTCTGTGAATATGCCTTCAGTTTCTGCGAGCAGTTTCATGCCTTCGATGATTTCGGTGTCGCTGACGGATTCAATGTTGCCGTTGGTTTTGCGAGCGATTTCCAAGGCGTACATACCGTCGGCTGGATTCCCGATCGCGATCGACTTAGCAATTGTATTCGGTTTCACCGGTTTGACGAAATCACGGTTTTCGCGGAATGCTTGGGCGATGGGGGAACAGCCGTCAGCTTGGGCACCGCTGAACCGTACTTTCTTTTCATCAACTAAACCGACTTCGATGAATTCATTAAAGCCTTTGTAAATTTTTGTGAACAAAGAGCCGGAGGCGAGGGGAGCGACGATGTGATCGGGCAATTGCCAGCCTAGTTGTTCGGCAACTTCGTAACCGAGGGTTTTTGAGCCTTCGGAATAGTAGGGACGCAAGTTGATATTGACAAATCCCCAGCCATGTGTATTGGCGACTTCGCAACAGAGACGGTTAACTTGGTCGTAGTTGCCGTGAACTGCCATGACAGTTGGATTGTAAATCAGAGTGCCGAGGACTTTGCCTGCTTCTAAGTCTGAGGGGATGAAGACTACGCAGTCGAGTCCGGCGTGGGCGGCGATCGCAGCCGTAGAGTTAGCTAAATTGCCGGTGCTGGCACAGGATACCGTTGTGAAACCCAATTCTCTCGCTCTGCTGAGGGCGACTGACACCACTCTGTCTTTAAAGCTGAGAGTGGGCATATTGACGGCATCGTTTTTAATATAAAGATTTTTTAGACCGAGGCGGCGCGCCAAGCGGTGGGATTTTAATAGAGGAGTCATCCCAGTGCCGACATCGATGACGTTATCTGTAGCGACTGGTAAAAATGCGCGGTAGCGCCAGATCGAGTTGGGGCCGGCTTCGATGGTTTGGCGAGTGACGGTGCGGCGGATGGCGTCGTAGTCGTACTTGACTTCAAGCGGGCCAAAACAGCAATCGCAGACGTGCTTGGCTTGGAGTTCGTACTCTTCACCGCATTCTTTACATTTAAGGGCTGTGAAGGTTGCTGCTGTGGATTGGGTTCTGGTCGCCTGGGTCATAGCTCAACTCTCTAGTTTTGCGATGTTTGTTAATTCTTTTCGCAGAATACCACGCTCAAATTAGTGCGTCAACCATACCCGATTTTTTTAGTCGGGATTGATTTTTTATTTAAACAGTGGTGTATTTAACTTTGATATTTGGGCGGGCGGGACGCCCACCCCACAAGGATTTGACTTGTTTTCAGGCTCGGGCTGGGAATCCAGATTGTCAGGCCCGCACGCGAACCCGATCGATCTCAAGGATGATTTGCCGACGGAATTGTTACAAAACTTAATAAATCTTTTTTGGGCGAACAATTGGGCAGTCGTGCGATCGAACACAACTACAAAACCTCGAATTTTTGATTAACTGAGATGTTGCACCATTCTCAAGAACAGGCTTTTCGGCCTGTTCCACAATAAAATTCATCTCTTGTGGAACAGGCCGAAAAGCCTGTTCATAAAAAGCTTATTGAGAATGGTGCAACATTTCAGATTAACCAACTTAGCCTACCCGCCGCTGACGGGGGGGATGAGTACAACTTCGTCGCCGTCTTGGAGGAGGGTGTCGGGGGAGACGAATTCCAGGTTGAGGCCGAAGCGGGTGCGATCGCGCCACTGTTCTAATTGAGGATATTGGGCGATCGAGCTTTCGAGCACTTGAGACACTGGGGTTTCGGGAGGAAGTTCTAATGTAAGTTCCGAAACGCCGTAGGCTTCACCGAAGGCGGCGAACAGTTTAACGGTGATGGTAATCGAAGAGTCAGACACGGTAGTTTAGTGCGATCGACGGTTTGGCAATTATCAACTACACCATACAATTAATTAGGAATTAGGCGCGCCGAGGCTTAGAATTGAAAGCGACAACCTCTAGTTAATTTTTACCCCATCGGGTAAAGATGATAGTTGATTGCAGCAAAAACTCTTAACAAGATTGTATGCCGATCGCTCTCACCAACCAGGCGTTAGAAGCTGTTGGCATCCACTTAGATGCAGCTAGCTAAGGTCGAGTTGGCTGCTGTTGAGGCTAATGCGAGAATAATTTTTGAGGATGCGGTATAGATACTTTACGGTAATTGTGGGAGAGTACAAAAAGCTCGCACTACATTTAGCAGGCAACAACGCAGACAAGACCCTGCCAACCCGCTTCTCCTGACTAAAAATCAGGTTATCTAGTGCGGCTTGGGATTGTCAAACCTTTGCCCTGCTTAGCAAGCTAGCCGTTCTATCTAAGAAGAATACTGAAGTTAACGCGATAGAAATATATGGCACATAACGATTTTAAAGTGCTTCAAATTATTGAAGCTAAAGGCTGGTATGCCTTTGGGAGTACGAAGCAAAGCCAGCACGTTGAGAGATGGGTAAGACCTGTCGTGTGTTGGGTTTTAATAGAAGACAAAAAAAAGCGACGGGTTGTGACAGCTACCGCTAGCTATCAGATTCAGATTGACGACAAAGAAGTCGAGTTTTTTGCCCACGAAAGCGAAATTCAAGATCTGGATAGTCTCCCGAAGTCTGTCTCGGTATCGGAATTTCTGAAAACAGAAGATTGAGAGAAGGGCAAAAGGAGCTGATTTAACAAGTTATTAATTATTCCTTAGTGATTCCTTAAACTTGCTGTCGGATTCTATTGGAATTAGAGGCAGAAGCTCTAGATTGGGGAGAGGGGCAGATGGGGACAGGGGGAGAATTTATATTTTTGCCTTGCCTTCTGCATCTTGTACCCCATGCCTGAAGTAGCCCAAAAAATAAAGAGGCCGGAAGATTGCTGGCAATGCCAACACGCTTCCGACCTTGCTGAATAACAGGGTATGCATATGTTTTTAAAGTATGGCAGGGAGGCTTTTGAGATATCAAGAGGACTATTGCAATCACCCACTTTTGCTTTCAGGCTGGGTTTGCAAGGTTCCTATCATTTTAGACTGAGAATTTGAAAATTGAGAGGGGGAGGCTTACAGGTTAAGGATTATAGCTATTTATCTGTAGCGGGTGCTACAAAAAATGGTGGCATTTGCCGACGATCACACATTCTCCCTAAATTGTTTGCACTCAAAGCTGAAAGTTCGATCGCCCGCTGCCACCGCTGCGATTTTAAACCCCACTCAGAACAGGTTCAGGCTTCTGCCGTGGCATCCGCCGCCCCAGCAGAGCCATCCGCACGCCGCCTGCAGGCCCTAAAGTCACCCCTCGGCGTTTGGCCTGTACGGGCTTTTTCTCGACCAATACTAGGTCGAAATCCCGCAAAATGGTTGCCAGCACGAGTTTCATCTCCAACTGCGCCAGCGCCAAGCCGATACAGCGGCGGCTGCCGCCTCCAAAGGGCAAATACTCGTAAGGCGAGAATTGCCTCTCCAAAAACCGTTCCGGTTTAAATTGCAGCGGTTCTGGATACAAATCCTCCCGTCTGTGGGTCAAATAAATCGAGCCGAAAACAACCGTACCCGGTTCGAGTAGATGTCCCATCAGTTCCACGGGCGATCGTACCACTCGCGGAAACGTCAGCATTCCCACCGGGTAAATTCGCAGCGTCTCCTGACAAACTGCACTCAGATAAGGCAAGCGGGAAAGCTCCATCGGGTCGATATTTTCCCCCAAACTGTCCAATTCTTGCAGCAGCTTTTGGCGCACTGAGGGCAAACTGTGAATCCAGTAAAATGCCCAAGCTAGGGCAGTTGCTGTGGTTTCGTGGCCTGCAAACAGCAGCGTCATCAACTCGTCCCGCAATTCTTCATTGGTCATTGGTTGCCCGTTTTCGTCGCGCGCGGCCATCATTAAGCTGAGAATGTCGGTGCGGTTGGCATCAGGTTGCAGTCTGCGTTCTGCAATTTCGCCGTCCATCAGTTCGTTAATTTTCCGCTGCTGCTGTTTCATCCGTCCCCAAGGACTCCAGGGCCCCCAATCTTGCTGCATCCAGCCTAGAAACAGCATACTCGATCGAAAAGGAGAGCCGATCGTATCGATAATCGCAGCCAGCAGCGGGGAAAGTTGCTGCAACCGTGGCCCGTCATCCAGACCGAAGACAGCCTGCAAGATTACCCGCATGGTGACTTCCTGCATGGCGCTGCGGGCCACAAAAGGTCGATCGACCGACCACTTGCTAGCGACATCAGCAGAGATATCGCAAATTAGTTGGCCGTAATTCCGCATCCGTTCCCCATGAAAAGGTGGCATTAATAATTGCCGATCGCGTTTGTGCTTTTCTCCAGAGAGTACAATCATGGATTGTTCTCCCAGCAAGGGTTTAAGAATACCGTTGATCTCGCCTGGAGCGTCAAAAGCTTTGCTGTTGAACATTTCCTGGATGGCTTGCGGGTTGTGGATCATCACGAATGGTTTGAGGTTGTTCCATCGAGTCGTGAAAATCTCCCCGTACTTTTTGGCACATAGATCCAGGTATGTCAGCGGATCGCCAATCCATTGAATTAGCTGCACGAAGCGGGGGCTTTTGGGGCCGTCAGGTAGTGTCATAGGAATTACCGGGGTTTTGGTCACAGGACTTAGCAGCATCAAAAAACCTCAAAGGGTTTGAAGGTTTATTCAATCCCTCCCAACCGTTTTTTTTAAGGGGAGAAGTGCGTCAGTCCCATCTCCCATAATTTTAATAGCTTATTCTTTAACCGTGTTCAAAATGTCCTCTCCAAGCTCTGTAAAACGCACAGTTTTGATTTGCCAAGGAGCATAACTGGTTAAAGTTTGGCGCACGCCCCCGAACAAACCTAACATCTGACAACTCGACAGATTTTGCAATTTCTGCCGCGAATTTCCGGAGGCTCGCAGATCCACGGTAGCTATTCCGAGGTCGCGATCGATCTTGAGGCGATAACCAGCCAAACCAAGACTATCGAAAATCTGCTGCTTTAACACTTCATTAAGCGCCGACGACATTAACTGGTTCTCTGGGCCTGTAACTGTTTCCGGCTTCAGAGTTTGACACAAATTATCTACCTTATAAACCGTAACGGTGGCAGTATTTTCTGAGAGGGCAGCACTGCCTAAAACTGAGGCAACAGAGTTAGAAGGCTGCGTTAATTGGCTCGATCGAGCCTCAATTTGATTTCCCGTTAGCTGTAGGTGTTGGAACTGAGGGGCGCTTGCTGAGAGTTCCCTCTGGTTTTCGGTTGAGGTAGCTGCATCTGAGCTAGAACAACTGCTACCGCCTATCAAAATTAACCAAACGCCTAAATATCCTAACTGTTTGCAGATAGGGTTCATAGTTTTTAATACTCTACTAAACGTCAGTGTATGGAGGGTGAATTTTGGTGGTAGAAAGCACTTAGACCCTGATTACACTCACTTAGAAGTATTTCCCGCAGTACGGAGATGAAAACAAGTTAAGAGTTCTTGTTAATACCTGGGTTTTAGTGTTAGATCAGGTAAGAGGGGTTTTACCCCTCATGGATGTAACCCAGCAGGATACCTGTCTCAGCAGATCAAGCTCGCGACCCAGCTCGTAAGTGATATCAAATACCTTGTCAGTGGTGTGATGTACCGTTGCAACTCGATCCCTTCCAAGCTCTGAGGTGAAAAGCCTCTTTCCGGTTGGTAAAAGCCTGAGTTTGATTAGTAGTAATGAGGACAGAATTCCGACTTGCGCGCGCATTTTAAGCTCGGCTTCGGAGCGCTTTTTTAACAGCGCCGAAATCGCGGTTAGAGCGAACGTGCAAATCGCGAACAATATCAAAACTTACGCATCAAGAGCAAAAAAACCGGGTTTTTTAACCAGGCATAAGGGCTGCAACGAAGTGTTTTCGTAAAAAAAACTGGTTTCTGGTCAAGTCGCGAATCACATAATTCCCCAGTCCGCGGATCTGTAACGAACAGGCGTGTCAAGGGTGTTATCGCAGCATTCGGTGATTTTTGTGCCGAATCTCATAAAACACAGTGAAAAAATCATGAAACAGCAATTATTGACAAAAGTTTTGGTGGCAACAGCGATCGCCCTCACCGGCCTGACGGTTGCTTCTCAACCGAGTTACGGTCGGCGAGCAGAGGGGGAAAGTGGATTTTGGTGCAGTACCTCGACCGGTGCGCCGGTGACGGTGTACCAAAACGCTCAAGGTGCCGTAGAGCCTTGGATTGAGTGGACTTCCGATTATTTCTCCGGTTCTGGGTACGATCCGGCAACTCGGTGTCAATTAGTGAGTCAACGCCTAGAAACCTATCGCCGCCGACGAATGCTTAAGTACATTACTGCAGGTCAGATGAACGGCCAGAACGTCATCTGCACGGCGAATCAAGTCAATGGGTTGTGTCAAAATTTGATTTATACCCTCAGACCCGGCCAAGACCCGATCGGCTCTTTGTATAATTTGTTGGCTTGGCGCCAAGGATATGTCGGGATGCCGTCTTTTGATGAAACCAGTAAAATTCCTTACATTGATGTCAGCGAAAAGCTAGGGGAAAACACTGCCGATGAGGCGCAACTGCCCCCTTTTCCCCACCGTTCGGACAGCCTTAAAGATTGGCAAATTTTCCATCCCATCACTAATTCCAAGGATTGAGGTCGAAAAGTTGGCGCGTCAAACAGCGGTACGCATCCCGACGGGAATATCTTCTGGTTCTGGGACGACCGTCCCAGTAGCAGGGCTAAACCTATACGGTGCTGACTAACTGGCACGTTGTGGCGATCGGAAAATGGTCACCGACGACGGTTTCCTCCACCCACTGCTAGGAGTTCGGAGGCGGCTGGGCAATAGCGATCTGGGGATCGTTCAGTTTCGCAGCGCGAGCGAGTATAAAATAGCACTATTCACCATTGAACCCGGAGCGGTGTCTGAGCCAGTGTTGGCAGTCGGCTTTCCTGCGGCTGCTGAGTTGGGGCTTTGGCGGTGACGCGGGCTTCGTTTCGGTGCTGCTGCCCAAATCTTTGCCTCAAGGTTATATTGGGCTATACAAATGAGGTTAAAATCGGTATGAGTGGCGGCCCGATTTTTAATGCCAAAGGTTTCTTGCTTGGGATTAACGGTAGGGGCAAGTATCGAGATCCAACTTTTGGCGTCTATGCTTTTGAAGATGGAAGTGAACCAACAGCGGAATTATTGGAGCAAGACTTAAGTGCCAAATAGTTCGCTAAACTTTTCCATACTTAATCGCCCTTGAGGAAGTTCTATGTTTGCCGTTAAACGAGCGCTAAAATTGAATAACAACGAAGCGACTTTGATGGCAAGACACGCAGGATTCCGGCGTGTAGTATTTAATTTTGGATTAAGCCTGCGAACTCAAATGTATAGTGAGGGGAAATTTACAGACTCGGAGGTAATCAACGAAGTCAAAAAAGTTCTCACCAACTACGTCAAGAAAAAGCCTGAATTCGGCTGGATGAACCAGTTGTCTAGTCGAGTTTACCAAAATGCGTTAATCGATCTAGAAGATGCGTTTAGTCGGTATCGCTCTGGGAAAGCAGGTCATCCAAGATTCGCTAGTCGCCGAGACGGTCAATCTTTTACAGTCGATTCGTCTAACGGAAAAGTTCTACTAAGCGCTGGCAACACTATAAAGATTCCTACCTTGGGAACTTTTCCGTTAGACGAAGCCCTAGAATGCGGTTACGTGTCTCAAACTTTTACAATTTCAAAAGAAGGAAGTCATTGGTTTGTTTCCTTCTGTGTTGACGCCGAACGTTTACCAGTTCGACAACCTGAAAGCTCTGTAGGAATTGATGTAGGCATTAAATATGCGGCCACCCTGTCAAATCAGCAGGTCTTTGATGCACCAAAGCCGTTAAAGCAAGCGAAAACCAAACTTGCTACCTTACAGCGCCAAGCATCAAAACAGGTAAGAGGCTTCCAAAACCAGCGCCAAACCTACAATAAAATTAGCCGACTTCACGCGCGGATAGCTCGTATTCGTTTAGATTTTATTCACAAGTTAACAACTTATTTAGCCAAAAAATTTAAGCGAATTTTGATGGAAGACTTAAACGTTAAAGGCATGATGGCGAATCACAAACTGGCAGGGGCAATATCCGATCTAGGATTTTACGAATTCAAGCGCCAACTTGATTACAAGTGCAAAATGTATGGAGCAACTTTAGTGCTAGTCGATCAATGGTTCCCTAGCTCTAAAACCTGTTCTAATTGTGGCAATAAAAAAGATATGCCACTAAGCGTTCGGACTTTTGACTGTCCTGCTTGTGGCATATCTTTAGATCGTGATTTGAATGCGAGTTTAAATATTTTAAACTGGGAACCCTCGGCTTGAGGGGGATAGCCTACTTATCTTGGGATTAGCCGTCTACCCAACAGCGTAGGAAGTGAACTCGGATTGTGTCTAAAAACGATTTTAGACAAGTTTAGGTAAGTTTTACAAAGCAGAAAATGGTTAAATCCTGTTGGGTAATTCCGATTAGTATATATTTGCAGTTTGCCTCGTTTCATCTAGGGAGTTATCGATGAATGTGTGGAGTTTGCGGTTTGACGCGCTGACAATCATCTTGACAGGTGCATTAACAGTGACGGCGGTTGTCAGCCAACAATATGCTGCCTGTGCCAAAACAGCAGAAGAAATTGCCCAGCTAGCGACGTTGACCACTGTGGAAGTCAACAATACGCTGGGTTTTTTGGCTAGTGGATCGGGAGTAATTATTGCCAAACAGGGTAATATTTACACGGTTCTGACAGCTAATCATGTGGTGGCAAGCCTCGCTCAAAAATACAGCATTCGCACTCATTTGGAGAAGGATTATGCTGCGATTAGAATACAGCGACTCCCGAAAAATGACAGGGATATAGACTTGGCTTTGATACAGTTTCAGAGCCGAGAACAGTATCCCGTAGCACCAATGGGCGAGTCAGAACGTGCTGTTGTCGGTTCTGCTATTTACGTTTCTGGCTATCCGCTGCCAATTTCGGGATTTGAACGAAAACTTGAGTTTACTGCTGGTATCATCTCTTCTCGCTTGGGCAGCGCCTCATCGGGGTATCGTCTGCGCTACCAAGCTGTAACCAGGCGCGGGATGAGCGGCGGGCCTGTATTTGATGCTGATGGCAGGGTAATAGGAATTCACGGCCAGGGGGATACTGTTGGCACAATTAGGAGCCAGTGGAACGGTCAGATTGAGGAGATAAAAACGGGGTTGAACGCGGCAGTCCCGATCGATGCTTTTAGGGAGTTGCTATCACAAAATAAGCATAACGGCTTTGATATTCTCAGCAATCTTTCTATCACCAGCGACTCTGGTCAAAACCAACCGAATCGGGGTTATGGAGGATTTGTCTGCGATACCTCGACGGGCGAGCCGGTGACTGTGTATCAAAACCCGCAAGGGTTCAGGGAGCCTTGGATTCGCTGGAATTCTAATTTCTTTTCTAGTTCTGGCTACGATCCTCTAACTCGCTGCCAACAAGTGACTCAGCGCCTTGAAAATTATAACCGAAATAAACAGCTAAATTATGTCACGGTGGGTATTGTAAATAACCAGAAAGCGATTTGCACGACTAGCCGCGTTAATGGGCCTTGCGAAGGTTTGATCTACACGCTGCGCCGCGATCAAGACCCGACTCCTGCACTTAGCAGTTTTTTTGTTTGGCTGGGGAATCAAAAGGCTGTGCCTTCTCTTTCTGAAAGCGGTACTGCGCTTTATATCGATGTCCGGGAACGGCTGGAACAATTTTAGATTTGGGATTTGAGATGGATTAGTAATGAGTAAACACAGAGCCCCGACTTTTTTAATAAGTCGGGGTTCTCAAATAACTACTTATTAGCTTAAAAATGGAGATATTTTACTTATTTATCACTGACATAATAGAACTCATGATTTTTTGGAACACGGAAGCTATAAAATTACTCTTACATTAATCGAATTCAAATTTTTTAGGTATCAAGCATGACAGCAACTACCCCGCAGGCAACGTCAACAACGCCCGCTTTTTGCGAAGGCATTCAGTATTTTTCGGAAACACTCCCTGGTTTTGAGACTTATGGGAAAGCACCTGCGATCGCCGAGGGGAGCAAGTCGATCGCCGATCCTGCCGATCCCGTCGCCGTCTTTCAAACGATGCTGGGAGCAGACGCCCTGCGCTACCTGACGCTGCAAGTTACCGCCAGCAAGGCATCGGGACATCCGGGGGGTTTTGCTAGCCAAGCTGAGGCTTATGCCGCTTTGGTGATGCTGGGACACAAAAACATTGTCACCGAAGTCGGCCATCACGCCCCCGGCTTTTACAGTGCCATGTTTCTCGATCGCTCTTTGGAGGATATGGGAATTTTCAACGTGCAGCAAGTGCGCGATAAATTCCGAGAAAAAGACGGTTTGTTAGGACATCTTTCCGGTTTCATTCCCGGCCTTTTAGCACCGGCCGGCCCCCTCGGACAAGGGCAGCATTTTGCAATGGCTGGAGCGCTTTTGCACCGCGAAAAACTGTTTGCTTTCACAATAGGCGACGGCGGCATGGGCGAACCCTATCCGATGAGCAGCATGGGGCATTTCCACACTGCTTATCCCAGCGTTACTAACTTTTTGCCTGTGTTGGTTTGGAACGGCTATTCTCAGGAACATCACAGCATGGTTTCGACTAAAACTAATGCTGAAATGATTGCTTATTGGCAAGGCAACGGTTTTGAAGAAGTTATCTTAGTTGATGCTAAGGAATTTGACGATAAAAATCAACCGGAAGATTATGTTGACAGCACTGCTTTTTCGCTCGAGCAGCGCATGGAATTTACCAAAGCTGTTTTACAAGGAGTTGACAAAGCGGCAAAATCTGCTCTCGGCGGCAAATTAACTGTATTTATTATCAAACAGTTGAAAGGTGCCGGCGTCCACGCGCGCGGAGCAAAATCTCACAACCTTTATCCAAAAGATACGCTAGATGCTCCGCACATTATCAGTGCTTTAAAAGAGCGCGCTTTGACTGCTGCTGCTTGGGAGTTGGTGCGGACCAATTGCGAGCGTGCGGGCGGCGGACCGGCGGCTAAAACAGTTGTTACTGAGTTTACATTGCCGCTGGCAGATTTAGGCGAATTGCCTTTGGAAGAATTTGCCGTTGGGGGAGAACCGAAGATTTCGACAACAGCAATGGGGGTTTTGGTAGGGAAAGTGGGCGAGCGCGATCGTAATTTTCTTGTCACTAATGCTGACGGCAATGAAGCATCGGCAATTGCCAATATCAACCAAGCCCTCAAAATTATTCACCCGACGACAGATGACTTGTACAATCAATCGCCAAACGGCCAAGTTTACGAACCTTTGAGCGAAGATGCTTGCGCTGGTTTAGCCGTAGGTTTATCGCTATTTGGAGCGCGGAGTTTGTGGTGTTCCTACGAATCTTTTGCCATCAACGGTTTACCAATTTGGCAAACTGTAACCCAAGCAATGGCAGAATTGCGCCGTCCAACTCCGGCAACTGTCACCTTATTTACAGCGGGTGCATTGGAACAAGGCCGCAACGGTTGGACGCACCAGCGGCCGGAAATTGAGGCTTATTTTGCGGCGATGATGCGGAACGGAAATGTGTTTCCTTTGTTTCCACCGGATGCTAACAGCATTCAAGCTTGTTACGAGTGGGCTTTGACTGCTAAAAATAAGGGAGTTGTGATTACTGCGAGCAAGTCGCCGCTGCCAATTCGCACTACTTTTGAACAGACTCGCCAAGCTTTGCAAGACGGTGCAATAGTGCTGCACGAAGTCGATTCCCCCCAAGCTCCCCACAATCAAGGGGGGAGCAAGAAAGTGGTGTTTGCAGTTGTCGGCGACATGACGTTAATGCCAGTGTTTGAAGCGGCGGCATTTTTGGAAACAGAAGGGATTGGAGTGCGGATTGTTTCTGTTGTGAATCCTCGGCGTTTGTATCGTGCTAGCGATGTTGCTTGGGATACTTGTTCGGAAGCTGACGGCGGCTTTTTGAGCGATGAGAAATTTGCTGAATTGTTTGGCGGAGATGCCTTGATTGGCGTGACAGGCGGTGCTTCTGGGATGTTGGAACCTGTGATGCTCCGCAGCAATTGCAAGCGGGATACTTTCGCTTGGAAGCGGGGGGAAACTACTGCTAGTGCTGGTCAGTTGATGGCGTTTAATGGGTTGACTGCTGAGGCGTTGACTAAAAGGGCGATCGAGCTAGTTCATTAAGTTAGAATGTGAGTGAGTGCCCCTGCCTGGTTTGTGCTGGGTAGGGGCTAGTAATATTCAAGTAGGATTGTGATACCTATGACAGCAAAAATTTTAGAAGAAATAGGTACGCTTGCAGAACAGCGATTGATTCTCCCCGGTTATTATACTTGGGAGCAATTTGAGGCGATCGAATCTTTGATGGCCGACTCTTCTGGTTTGCGGATAACTTATCTTGATGGGTGGATCGAGTTTATGACACTGGGCGAAGCACATGAGACAATCAGTTGTATTCTTAATTTTTTGCTACAACTCTACTTTTGTGAAATGGGAATTGAATATATTCCTGTAGATAGTGCGACTCGCAGAGACCGGGCAAGAGATGTATCATTTGAACCAGACGAGTCTTATTATATAGGTTCAAGAAAAGAGCATCCCGATCTAGCCGTGGAGGTAACGATGACTAGCGGTAGCACCAATAAACTAGCTAAATATCTGCGACTTCGCATTCCAGAAGTTTGGTTTTGGGAAAATAATCGGCTTTCTGTTTATGGGCTACGCGAGGCTAATTATGAGCAAGTTTCAAGAAGTGAGTGGCTGCCGGAATTGGATTTAGAATTGTTGGTACGCTGCGTTTTAATGTCTTCAAGGATTGAGGCACGGACGGAGTTTCTTAATGGGGTTCGGGCAGTGGGTTGAATGCTGAGGAGTTGGTAAAAAGTGCGATCGTCTAGGAGGGCTTCGCTAACGGCTTGATTGGTTAAGCTAAAATGTTACAGACAACCATTGGCTCTCACAAACAACCTTTGCGCGATCGGCTCCAAGGATTTGTTATACTGGTAGGTGTAAAGTTACTAAGCTCAAAAATATGAAAATTTATAGCTTTTATATGAAATCTTTTAGAATCGGAATTATTCCTGTTTCTCTTCTCGACTTCTTCGTGAATTAGCCTCAATCCCTTGTCATCTGCCGTTAAGAAATTCTCTTTTTAAAACCGCAGATGAGGGCAGATCAACACAGATAAACCCAGATGAACTATCTCAAATCCGGTTGCACCGTTCGTGATTTTTGACTGTTGACTAGATTTGAAGCCCCACGATGCTACCGGATTTGATATGATACGATTCTAGAGTTATACGTGCAGCTTTAACCTAATTGTGAGGGGAGAATTTATTCGGAAATTTTTCGTGTTTTACTGTAAGATAAGTTGGCTTTGTTAGGTCAACATTTAGCGAGCGTGATAGAGGTTTTGCGGCGGCAGAATATCAATGTTTGGTGAAAAAAATTGTCTTAATTTTATTCGTTTTTTTCCCCGCACGCCATCAACCAAAAACTCATCATCGATCGATCGCCTGCAGCTACAAACTCATCCCGCGAAACCAGATAGCTTTCTATTTCCGACTCGGAAATCAACCCTTGTTTGACCATTTGCAAAATGGGTCCGGAGTCTAGCAAAGGTTCAAACGCTTCAATTCCAATTAAATCGCTGTGGCTGACAACCGCTTCTAAATTAACGCTACCAAACCCAGCTTCTTTGAGAATGCGGCACAGATTTCGCCCGACACATAAATTGCCGCCCC
The DNA here is from genome assembly GCF_036701035.1 of Microcoleus sp. Pol7_B2. Taxonomy (NCBI): domain Bacteria; kingdom Bacillati; phylum Cyanobacteriota; class Cyanophyceae; order Oscillatoriales; family Microcoleaceae; genus Microcoleus; species Microcoleus sp. Pol7_B2. Next base: position 90,596 of record NZ_JAUBQB010000017.1, read on the forward strand.
GCAATACCATTACCTGCTTGAATTTCTCCCTGACAATCTCGACTGACCAAGGTGGATTTGTCAGCCAAAACAAATCCGCGTCGCTATCAATAATCACCAGTTTGCCACCCGGTTTCAAGATGCGGAATATTTCTCTAGCTGCTGCGACGGGCTCTGGGAGGTGAACGAACAGCAAACGGGCGATCGCAAAGTCAAACGTGTTATCATCCAAACCAGTATCCGCCACCGATGCTTGAATGCGATTTACTCGATCGCCCCCTTTGTCCTGCAAATATGCTACTGCTTTTTCGTGCAGTACCGGGTCAAGTTCTACCGCTGTTACGGCACTGTTTGGCAGCAATTCTAACAGTTTTTCAGTGAAAAATCCCGGCCCGCTACCCGCTTCCAAAACATTCATCCCGTCAGCTAAACCGAACCAAGTTAAATTGCGCGCCTCCTTTTCCCAACTGAGGAGAACTTGACCTTTTAACCGCTGGATTTCTGCGTCAAGTTCCAGATTGTACGTACTGGCTTGATACGAACCTTCTGCTACCATAAAATCATCCTTTTTCCTGCTGCGACACCTAGATTATAATAGAACTGCGCTTTAGCGCAATTCTCGTTGCGCACATCCACAACCCCAGTTGGAGGACAGATGCAGGACGGGAGCCAGGTAATTCCTCTATTGTAAGAAGATGACAGAGACAATTTTAGATTTGGGATTTTGAATGAGAATTTCAGCGGTTTAAAACCCCTAGTTTCAACTAGGTCACAAATCGAAAATCGTAAACTCCCAATCTAAAATGGGTGGACGGATTACCTAAACTGACGATGTTGTGTGGCAACGAATAAATTATGCCCCAGACTTTACCTCAACCGGAGAAACGAACATTTTTAGTTGTGGATGACCATGCGATGGTGTTAGGTGGCACGCTTAACATTCTGAAGCAAGAATATCCAGAGGCAGACATTCTAACGGCTCCGACTGCTCAGGCAGCCCTTCAGCAAATAGCGCAGACGACCCCGGATTTGGTGATTGTGGATCTGGTGATGCCAGAGACGAGCGGCGAAACAGCTCAAGCGAATTCAGGGCTTCAACTCCTCAAAACGTTGATGGAGCAGTATCCGAGTCTGAATATTGTGGTGCAGAGTGCCCATGTTCGGACTTTAGTTTGGCTGAAACCGTCGATCGACAATCACATGGGCGGCTTCACAGTTGTCGATAAGAGCCAGCCGATGAAAGACTTGCTGGCAATGGTTGATTGGGCGCTGCACGAGCGGATTTATACACCCAGAGAGATCCGCAACGGGCTGCAACTCAAACCCGCCTGGATGCAGGTGTTGCAATTTGCTTTTCAAGAGAGCTTACAGGATACTGCGATCGCCAAACGGATGAATGTTTCTGAACGCACTGTGCAGCATTACTGGACTAAGATTCGAGATGTGCTAGAGGTGTATCCTGATGATGATAAGAATCTGCGGATTCAAACGGAAGTGCGAGCTAGGGAACAAGGATTGATTGATTAGTGAAGCGCGATCGATGGCAAGCAGTGAAAGCGGGTGTCACGACTTGGGGACGAGGAGCGCTTCCAGGGGTGATGGTGATTGTCGCTGTGATGATGGCTCGATTCACCGGTGCGCTTCAGTTTTTGGAGTTGGTGACGTTCGATCGATTTCTGCTGCTGCGTCCCCCTGAGCCAATGGATGAAAGGATTGTAATCGTAAGTATCACCGAGGAAGATATTCAACGCGCCAAAACTTATCCGATTCCCGATCGTGAAATTGCCGAACTTGTCAAATCTTTGGAGACGTATCAACCGATCGCGATCGGGCTGGATATTGTACGCGATATTCCGGTTGAGCCGGGTAATGCTGAACTAACATCGGTGTTTCGCAGCAGCAAGAATACGATTGGAGTGGAGATTGCCCTGCCCGATCGCAGTGGCTTTACCGTCGCACCTCCGCCCGCGCTGCGATCGGAACAGGTTGGCTTTGCAGATGCCGTTCTCGATGCGGATGGCTACCAGCGCCGCAGTTTGTTGGGCGCTCACAACTCCCAGCAGGAATACCGTTTTTCGTTGGCGATCCGGCTGGCAGAACGCTATTTAGCAGCCCAAGGAATTAAGTTGGGCAATGGAATTCGCGATCGGGACGCGATGCGCTTTGACAGCATTGAATTGACCAGAGTGCAATCAAACTCTGGCGGATATGTGGGGGCGGATGCAGGCGGCAACCAGATTTTGCTGAATGTTCGCAGCGGGAAAATGCCGTTTCGCGTGCTTTCTCTCTCGCAAATCAAATCGGGAAAGGTCAACCCGGATTGGATTCGAGGCAAAATTGTGTTGATTGGGATGATGTCTTTTAGCGCGAAGGATTTGGCAAGTTCAGGTGCGATCGTTGGCATCAATCCGGGACGGATTTACGGAGTCGAAATCCAGGCGCACGCCACTAGCCAGATCGTTAGTGCGGTGCTCGATCGCCGATCGTTGCTTCGGGTTTGGGCAGACGCATGGGAATATCTCTGGATTGTGGGATGGGGACTTTTGGGGATAAGTTTGGGGCGGTTTTTGCGATCGCCCTGGAAAATTTTGTTGGGACTCTTAGTCGCCAGTGTCAGCTCGATCGCGCTCTGTTACTGGCTCATTCTTTTGGGATGGTGGGTGCCGATCGTGCCTGTGTTGTTGGTGCTGGTGTTGAATGGGGCTGGCTTGATGGCAGCGTTATTTTATCGCCACGAACAGGAACTCCGACTGCGGTTGGAGGAACGTCAGTTTGCGATCGAGCAGACCTTTAATGCAATTCATAGCGGCCCGTTACAAACATTGGTTGGGATTTTGAGAACTGCTCAAGAACAAGCCACACCGCCGTTATTTCTACCGGAGTTGCAACGCTTGAATCAAGAATTGCGCGCAGTTTACGGCTCTGTGCAACGAGACGCGATCGCGGATGAACCGCATCTCCGCATGGGAAGTGCGATCGAATTGGCCCTGCAGGCTCCATTACATGAATTGCTCTACAAAGTCTATTCCAACTCCCTCGAACAAGAATTGCCCTACCTCAAAACGATCAAATTCAAAATAGTGCAGTTCGATCCCTTGAACACCTCGCATCTGCGGTTGGAACACAAGCGAGCACTCTGCCGCTTTCTGGAAGAAGCGCTCTGCAATGTCGGCAAACACGCGATCGAAGCCACTCGCTTGACTGTAATTTGCACTCAAGAAGGCGATCGGCAGGTGATTCGGGTGGCGGATAATGGTAGGGGGAAACCGTCTCAGTCACAAACGCTTAGCTTGGCTGCAATGGAGCGAGACAGGGAAATAACCGAAGATCCAAACCCTAAACTTCAACCTTCAGGATTAGGAACCCAGCTTGCAAAGAACTTAGCCAAACAGTTAGGCGGAGCATTTCGGCGCTACCCGAATCAACCGAAGGGGACAGTCTGCGAGTTAACCTGGCCAGCAAAACGGCGGTGGTTCTGGTGATTGGTTGGGTTCACCCTTGTCAAATCGGAGCTAATTGAGATGAGATATTGCACCATTTTCAATAAGGCATTTTATGAACGGGCAGGATGCCCGTTCTTGAGAATGGTCCAAGAGCTCAGATATATAGTCATTTCAAATAAGTATGAGACACTCTTTCTGCACAATAAGCACGAATAACTTCATCAAGAGATGTGCCAGG
>NZ_JAUBQB010000201.1:0-1153 GCF_036701035.1 Microcoleus sp. Pol7_B2
CTGTCGGGGCGACTTGTCGCCTATAACGCTGATAGAATAAGCCTCATAGCTCTTATGCCTTGTTGATAATTAGGTAGTTTATGTGGAGACAAAGACATTAATTCAACAACAACCTGCCAATTACTAAACATCGAATCGACCCATGATTCACCCCAGAGTCCAATATGAAAAGTGCTATGTCTAGCATATTTTCTGTGGCTTTCTGTTTTTCGGCCTAGATATTCTTGAACTTGCTTTGATTTAATATCTATCCCTTGAATGATACTCTTTAAGTATGATAGCGATAGCAAAATTAATAATTTACTCAATCGATCGCCCGTTAAATTAGTCTTCTCTAGGTTATAGCCTCCGCCTTTAAAATCTTTAAACATTTCTTCAATTCCAAATCTTTTTGCATAAGCATCAACTGCGGCTTGTATATCTGCCAAGTTGGTCAGAATATACCAAGGTTCTTCTGTGGTAAAATTTCGATATTTACCCAGCCACTTACCTGCTAGATTAAACCCCGTAATGGGTGCAGTTTTTCTAATCGTTACTTCTTGATTGAAAAAGCTATTTCCTGGCTCTATCTAATCCTAGCATTTTTAGTTCAGCCCATAACTCCTCTTCAATCTTGATACAAACATTCTTTTTTAGTCGCTCTCCAGAAACCTACTTTCTTCTCTCTAAGCCAGTTGGCGAGTGTAACGCTACAAAATTCACGATCTCCTAACACGATCAAGTTATAATCTGATCAGGTGGCGAATACAGGCGTAAATACAAATAGTTGATTCTCTAATGTGCTGTTTCCTTGTTTGTCAAGCATTTTCCAATAAATAGGAATAGCTCTTTTTCGCCAAATCATGCTGACTATCAAAATATTATTGGATTGCCATTTGGTTCGGTCTATTGCTAAATATACAACCTTATCCTGTTTGACAGTACCTTTAATCCAACCAATTACCAGTGACAGCCAAATATCATCTAAAACCCATTTATCCTCTGATAAAAATCTCTGAACTTTTTTTCTTCTACTTTCAAATTTAATGGGTATCGCTAGTTTGGTCGCTATGCTTTCCAATGTGACTTCTTTAATCGATTGCACTACTTGAATCAATAAAATTGTCAATAAGTAATTAGAACGTGTCAGCTTTTCTGACAAATGGGCATGATA
>NZ_JAUBQB010000202.1:0-1147 GCF_036701035.1 Microcoleus sp. Pol7_B2
ACTAGACATCTCCGAAAACAATCAAAGCCTCTCTATAGTTAAGTTATACGACATCAATGTAATCATCGTAAATTAGCTAGTGTGTACAATAAAACAAGACTTTGAGATATTTATTGTTGATAATTATGCCAAAATAGTGAGTGAACTTTGTTAATTTTAATCGGACGCTTTCACCGCTTGTTCTGGTAATATTAAGGCTCCAATTCGCAACCTTACTATTCCACAAATCGTTAAAATTACTTTCTCATATTTTTGGGAATTCAACCTAAATCTTTCTTGGACAACTCGAAATATTTTGAGCGAGCGAATTCGATGTTCAACAAAGATTCTTTTAGCCGAAAATGCTTTGTTTTGTTCTTTTTGTTCAGTTGTTAATTCTCGATTTCTGGGTTTTTTAATAGGAGTTGTAATTAAAGCTTCTCCAACGTAAGCTTTATCTCCCTTAAATCTTTGTTGAGGGTCAAACTGTGAGCGTTCTTCTCGGAATAAAGTTATATCGCTTTTAGGTCCAGGTTCCCCTGCCACAACATCAACGATATCTCTACCATCTGGCATGATAATTATTTGACTTTTGAATGTATGAGTAATCTTCTTGCCTGAAAAGTATTTTTCTTGTTCATCCTTATCTCCAGGTCTTTCTCTGACTTGTTCGTAGGTATCTACTATTAATTCATATTCTGTGAGTATTTCCTTGACTATTTCATAGTCAGCAGCGTTTTTTTTTACTTGTTCAAGTAAGCTACATGGTAGCAATTCTCGCAGGTGCGGCAACCAATAGTTAAATGTATCATTAGCTGTAGACTCACTTACTCCAAACTGGATGCCCAGAATTTGAAATGTTATCATATGCCTCAGATAGACCACTGTTAAAATTATTTGTTCGCCCATAGATAGTTTCGGTTTTCTACCGCCTCCACCAGCAATAAGTCTAACTTTCTTTGATTCTAATAAAGCTTGTTTTTCATGATGTAATCGTTCCGCGTTTTGGATTAATTGTTGTAACTGCTCATAATCCAAGCCAATTAATCGCTGTGTTTCTTTAGGATGCTCTTCAATATGATTTAGTATGTCGCTCATGTTTCTGTGTCAAAAAAGCTTTAGGATGTGATATTATCACGAATTGTTACTATTTTGGAGATGTCTACTG
>NZ_JAUBQB010000203.1:0-1143 GCF_036701035.1 Microcoleus sp. Pol7_B2
TTATACCATTTTTCTAAAGATGTGCTAGAGATAAAGAATGTAAGATCCAAGACCATCCTGTGAGAAAACCAATGACATTATTTGTTAAAGATGATAAAATTTCCTGAACTTTTACGCGGAGTTCGTCAAGATTACTAAAGACTAACCAAGCTAAAAATTCTTTGATGTATTCCCACACTCTTTCTGTTGGATTTACTTCAGGGCAATGAGGAGGCTGAAATAGTAAAATAATATTGTCGGGCAATTCAGATGTGCTTAAAAGATGACCGGGAGCATTATCGACTTGAATAATATGCAATTCATCGGGATATTGAAGCGACAATTGTTGCAAATATGCTTGAAAACAAACTTTATCTAAATGGGAAAACTCCCAAAAAAAACTTCTGCCAGTAGATGGGGATACGGCTCCGTAAAGCCAGAAACATTTAAATTTCCATTGATGTTTTCCTAGGGGTTTTACACCCCGTAGGGTTAGCCTTCGTCTCTGAATTGTATGTAGTCCTAATCGAGTTTCATCACTACACCAAAAGAGAAATTTATTGTATTTATTTACTTGGTCAGGAGCTTTTTCCAGCAAGGCTTTGACGTGATGAGACAGACTATTTTTGAATTCATTAATTGCCGTTGGCTTTTGTTCAACACTTCGAGGTCTGGGAATTTTAAATTTACTTTTTAACTCCCCTCTGACCAAGGAGTATACAGCTTGATAACTACTAGGTATCTCTTTGATTAACCAAAGCCAGAGATGAACTTCTTTATAACTGGAAAATCCTTCGGGGTCTCTCAATTCTTGTTGTAATGAAGCCGCTACTTCAACTGAAAACTTCTTGGGTCTGCCAAAAATCTGCCGATTTTTTAACAAGTTTTCCAGACCACCCTCTTTATATTGAAAGAGCCAGCGATGAATTGTGGTTTCACTTTTACCCAAAAGCGACGATACTTCTCGGACTGTTTCTACTTTTTTTGATTGAAATAAATAAAGCATTTGAACTTTATTATATGCTAAAATTCTTTTTTGTTGTTTCCTAATCTCTAGCAATACTTCTACAGATTCGGCAATCGTTATATGAGGACGACCAGACATTTTAATGTTTTCCTTTACTTTTTTTTTAAGTCTATCATAACTTTATAAAAATGGTATTA
>NZ_JAUBQB010000204.1:0-1132 GCF_036701035.1 Microcoleus sp. Pol7_B2
CTAGTTGGGGCACGGTATCATCCTCCAATCAACCAGTAGCATCCAATACTAACCTAACTTCCGCTTGCTTGTACTAGAAGAAAACAGAGAAGACATAGAGGCAGGAAAGCTTGTGGTGTATATGATTGATGAATGTCATCTTCTGTGGGGCGATGTTTGTGGATATGTTTGGGGAAAGACGAATAAAAGAATAGAAGTTCCGATGACAAATCAGAGAGAAAGGCAAACATATTTTGGAGCCATAAACTATCAAACAATTTTTTTTTGTGCGAGAATATGAAGCCGGGAATTCAAAGAATACAGTTTTGTTTGTCAAATACCTCCAAAGTCTAAATAAAGGAGCGAGAATTTTAATATTTTGGGATGGGCCAAGTTACCATATTTATGGAGAAATGCGAGATGATCTTAATCAGGTTAATCAAGATTTAAAAAAAATTGAATGGCTGATAATATGTGAATTATTTGCGCCTAATGCACCCGAACAAAACCCTGTAGAAGATATTTGGCTTCAAGCCAAAATATTTTTGAGAGAAAATTGGTATTTATGTAAATCTTTCTCACTTATTAAAAAACTATTCATGCTTGTAACTCATTGTCAGAATTTTAATTTTCCCAAGCTAGAGATGTATGGCTTTTTTTCTAAAAACTCTGAATTAATACCCAGTTAATCAGGATTAGTGAAGCCCAAGATTTTTGCAATTGATTTAGGATTGCTAGATAGCAATCCTAAATCATTATCAAGACTATGATACAATTATATGCAATACTTGATTGGGACAATAAAAAAATGAATAACTTACAACTGCAACAAAAAGATAGGCAAAAAGAAATAGATTGTTTAGAATCTTTCATTAAAAGCGATATAGATGCCAGAGAACTAAAACGAGCAATAGCTGTAAGGATGGCGCTCTCAGGTAATATCTACCATGAAATCAGCAAGACTTTAGGTGTAAGTAATTTTTTTATTGGTTATTGGAAAAAACAATTTATAACCCAAGGCATCGCCGGAATCAAACTAGGACATAAAGGGTCAAAAGGGTATTTAACAGCTCGACAAAATACTGAAGTGAGCGAGTGGTTAAAGAATAAAGAAAATTGTAATTTAGATGAGCTGGTTACTTATTTAGATCAA